>JAAZBK010000395.1 GCA_012513855.1 Acidimicrobiales bacterium | reverse complement strand
TGTGACGTAGTTCGGCCCCCGATCGGTTCCCGTAGGGTGGGTGCATGCCCTGGCCGATCGTCAACGTGGTCGTGGCGGTGGTGGTCGCCTACGTCCTGCTCAAGTTCGGCGCCGCCATCCTGGGCAGCTTCGCCAGGCCGGTTCCGGCACCCCCCGATCCCGGTGAGCTCCGCAAGGTCCGCCTCACCTACCGGTGCTCGATCTGCGCCACCGAGGTGCGCATGACGATGGCCAACGACGAGGTTCCGGAGCCGCCACGGCACTGCCAGGAGGACATGGAGCTCGTAACCCCCGTTGACGACCTCTGAGCCGCCGTCCACAGGATGAACCTTGTTCGGGAAACATTCTGACCTGGGGATCCGCCGTTATCCGCAGAGATCGATGCGTTTCCACAGCTTGTGGACAACTCTGGGGAGAGTCACAGCGCTGTAACTTCCCCGTCGTTGGGGATTAACCGCGCGGAGGTTCGTGCGCTGGACCTGACCAGACCGCGCGATCGGCCCGTCAGCGGTAGTTGGTGGCGGCGATGATCCCGCCCAGGATGGCCGCCAGACCCACCAGGAGACGCCAGTTCTCCGGATCGCCGAAGGCGCCCGCGTAGTTGGCGATGATGAAGAGGCCGCCGAAGCCCAACAGCGCGAACATGAGCACCGGGACCCAGGTGGGGCTCGGCATGTCCTGGTACTTGGCGGTGGGCGGGGTGTAGCGGCTCGACCCCTGGGCGTCGTCACCACCGGCGGCGTGGGCGTGGGCTGCGGTGGAGCCGGGCTTGTGACCGCCCTTGGGCGTGACCCGCTTGCTCACCACCTTCTTCTTGGCGACGACCTTCTTGGGACCCTCGCCTGTCTTGGACTCGGAGGGCTTGGAATCGGAAGGCTTGGAACCAGCCGAACCCTCGGCCGGTTCCTCGGCGCCTTCCTCGGCGGCCGGCTCTGCCGACTCGACCTCGGTGGACTCGTCGGAGGACTCGGAACCGTCGGCGTCGGTGTCGGTGGGTTCGTTCGTCTCGTCAGCCATGGGAGCCGATGCTACCGAACCGGCCGATCACGCCGGGTTTCCCGTTCCAGGACCGAGGGGTCCGGGAACTACCCTGCCGAGCGATGGCAGACCGCGTCCTGGTGATCGACAACTACGACTCGTTCGTCTACAACCTCGTCCAGTACCTGGGCGAAGCCGGCGCGGAACCGATCGTCCACCGCCACGACGCCATCACGCTGGAGCAGGCTGTCGAGATCGACCCCGACGGCGTGCTCATCTCACCGGGCCCGGGGACCCCCGACGACGCCGGCATCAGCAACGAGGCCATCCTCCACTTCACCGGCCGCAAGCCGGTGCTCGGCGTGTGCCTCGGCCACCAGGCCATCGGGCAGGTCTTCGGCGGCACCGTGGTCCGGGCCCCGGAGATCATGCACGGCAAGACGTCGCTGGTCCGCCACGAGGGCATCGGCGTCTTCACCGGTCTGCCCCAGCCGCTGGAGGCCACCCGCTACCACTCGCTGGTGGTCGACCGCGACAGCGTGCCCGACGTGTTGGAGATCACCGCCGAGACCGACGACGGAATCGTGATGGGCCTGCGCCACCGTGAGCACCCCACCGAGGGGGTCCAGTTCCACCCGGAGTCGATCCTCACCGCCGGCGGACACGACCTGGTGGAGAACTTCCTGGAGCAGATTCGCCAGTACCGATGACGGCTCCGGCCCGCTGCGGTGGGTCAGGGTCCGGCTGCCGCCGTGGTGGTCGTGGTGGCGGCCGTGGTCGTGGTGGCCGCCGTGGTCGTGGTGGTGGCCTCGGTCGTGGTGGTGGTGGCCTCGGTGGTGGTCGTGGTGGCCTCGGTGGTTGTGGTGGTGGCCTCGGTGGTGGTGGTCGACTCGGTGGTGGTCGTGGTGGGGCCACTCGAGACCACGAGGACGATCGGGGTGTCCTTGGGGTGTGCGCCCGGACCGGGCTCGGACTCGATCACGTGGTCCAGGTCGACGGAGTCCGATTCCTCACGACGCTCGGTGATCAACTCCCGCTGGAAGCCCTGCTCGAGCAGGGTGGCGCGGGCGTCGGCCACGTGACTGCCGAAGAGGTTGGGGATGTCGCCGGTGTCTGGCCCCGCGCTCACCCAGATGGTGACGGTGGTGCCCTCGTCGACCGACTCTCCCTCGCCGGGCGGGTTCTGCCGGATCACCTCACCGATCCGCAGATCTGACGTCTCCGTCTCCACGTTGGGGACCAGGTCCTGGTTGGTCAGCCGCTGCTCGGCCAGTTCCTGGAGCTCGCCCACCACGTTGGGGACCTCGACCTGCGCCGTGCTCTCGTCGAAGATGCCGAGCTGCCGGCCGAACGCGAACAGCAGTCCGGCCAGCACCGCCAGGAGGACCACGATGGCGATGAAGAACCAGGCGCTCCCGTTGCGTCGCGGCTCGTCGTAGCGACGGGCCGGCTGCCGAGCGGGCTCGACCGCGGGTGGAGCCGCGGTGGCGCCCACCACCGACGTGCCGGGTTCGCCGGCCAGTGCCGCGCCGGCGACCGCACCCGCGCCCGCGCCGGCCGCCAGGGCACGCCGGGCAGACACCGGGCGTCCACCGACGTATGCCAGCAGGTCGTTGCGCAGGTCTGAGGCGGTCTGGTAGCGGGACTCGACGTCCTTGGCCAGGGCCTTGTTGGCGATGGCCTCGTAGTCGAGCGGCAGATCCCTCACCTTGTCGCGAAGTGGCGGCAACGGTTCCTGCACGTGCTTGTACGCGATCACCACCGGGCTCTCACCCGAGTAAGGAGGCGCACCGGCGAGCATCTCGTAGAGCACGACGCCGAGCGAGTAGATGTCGCTCCGCGGATCGACCGTCTTGCCCTGGGCCTGCTCCGGTGAGAAGTAGGTGGCCGTTCCCATGACGGAACCGGCCTGGGTGAGGTCTTCCTCGCCGGTGGACGACATGGCCCACGCGATCCCGAAGTCGGCCACCTTCACGTCGCCGTTCTTGGCGATCAGGATGTTGCCGGGCTTCACGTCGCGGTGGACCACGCCCTTGCTATGGGCCGAACCGAGCGCCCCGGCCACGTCGGCGGCCATCTTCGCGGCCTGCTTGGGCTCGAGCGGACCGTCGCTGCGGATCACCTCCGAGAGCGAACGTCCGTCGACGTACTCCATCACGATGTAGTAGGTGCCGCGCTCCTTGCCCCAGTCGTAGACGCCCACGATGTTGGGGTGCGACAGGTTGGCGGCCCGCTGGGCCTCCCGGCGGAACCGGGCCACGAACGAAGGGTCGGTGGCGAACTCGGGGAACAGGATCTTTATGGCCACCAAGCGGTCCAGGAGACGGTCACGGGCCAGGTAGACCTCGGCCATCCCACCACGGCCGATGCGACGGTGGAGCTCATACCGCCCGTTGAGGACCACCTGTTCCCGGTTCGTCATGGCGCTTCCAGCCTACGAGACGAGAACCACCCAGAGGGAACAGCGATCAACCTACGGATGGTGACCACGAGGTCACGAACCGCGCATCTTCTTGCTCAGCTCGTTGAGCCGCTTGCGCTCCATCGGGTTGAGCGAGTCGATCCCACCCTCGCTGATCTTGTCGAGCA
>JAAZBK010000394.1 GCA_012513855.1 Acidimicrobiales bacterium | reverse complement strand
TCGACGGGTGGATCAAGACGAGGGACCGGGGCCTGCTGATCGATCCGTTCGAGGCCACCGACGTGTATCGCGTGGTCACCGAGTGGCTCCAGGCCCGCACCGACCTCCCGATCTGGTGGTCGGAGGTCCACGTCGCCGACCCGTCGTGGAGCCTGGAGCTCCAGGACGCCGTCACCACCACGGCGCTCCTCAAGATGGCGCAGGCTGGTGTCGACACCGCGCTCCTCTGGTCGCCACAGGAAGACGCCCTGGGCTGTGCAGGCTGCCTGTGGACCGACCCCGCCCACGGCCCGGTGGTGGCCACGCCGCTGAGCGAGACCGTGGCGGTCTGGTCCGCTTGCGCGCCGGTGGGCAGCCGCTGGGCCGACGTTCGGTCGCACCAGCCCGAACGTCTCGTGGCCGCGGCCACCAGCGAAGGGGTGTTGGTGGTGAACCGGTCCGGCGACGACCTGACCTTCTCGCTCGACGAGGTCGAGCATCCGCTAGCGGTCGACGGCGTGGCGGCGGTGGGCGACGGCGCCTGCCAGCGCTGACGCGTCTGCGATCTCGCGCTTCCGGCTCGTGGATGTTGGCCTCGACGGTTGCCGTTGTGTAGCGTGCCCAGCCGGTTGCCCCAGACGGGGCCACGCCCGTCAGGGCACAGACAGCCATGGAGGGGAAGCGGGCGTTCTGCTGACCATCCAGAAATTTCTTGCACAAGGTGTCAACCAAACGCGTCGGTCAACCGTCTACGTTGGTGGATGCCTAAGGCAGACCAGCGTCACGCTCCCGGCTGTCGGGGCAGCGCAACCAACCCCTAGCTAAGGATGAGAACTCAACCATGATTCAGTCCAGGAAGCGTGTCGGCCTCGCCGCAGTGACTGCTGCGGCCTCCATGGCCACCGTGTTTGCCGTGCCCACCACGGCCAACGCTGCCGCGGTCCACCCAGACCCGGTCACCAGCGCCAGCGCCGCCGGTGGCGTCAACAAGGTCACCGTCAGCTGGAACTCGCCCACCACGGGTGAGGCCCCCACCTCCTACGTCGTGGTGCTCTTCAACGAGTCGGGCGTCCAGATCGGCGACCCGCACGTCGTGCTCGTCCCGGCCACCAGCCTCGTCATCGAGGACGTGCCGGCCGGCAAGTACTTCGCCGAGGTCTTCACCCACAACGCCTACCCGGGCTTCGGTGGCCCGGTCGGTACCAACACCGTCACCGTGACCGCCCCGGCCGACCCCGGCACCCCCGCGCCGCCGGCCATCAACACCAACCCGTTCCGTCCCTACGCCAACTGGGACGACCTCATCGACCAGGAGTACCGCTTCTGGACCGGGTGCGAGGCCAGCGCCGACGAGCTCGCCGGCCGCTTCCCCCGTGACGACGAGTACACCTTCTGGCGCGACAAGCTGACCAACAGCTTCTGGAGCACCCAGGACTGGGACCGCTACAACGATGCGCTCGTCGAGCGCAGCGCGGCCGAGTGGGCCCGCCTCACCAACGGTGCCACCTGGACCGCTGGCGTCAACATCACCTCGCCCGGCTACGAGACGTCGATCGCCTACAAGGCCCTCTTCGACGCCGAGTACAAGCGCCTCACCACCATCCCGGCTGCGGGCGGCTCCATGCCGGCCGACAACGGCTGGGACGATCCCGGCACCCTGCCGGCCGACGCTGGCATCGCCAACAACAACCTGCTCGAGCCCGACGAGCTCCTCTGGGCCCGCTACCACGCCGACCTGTACGCGACGTGGCCCGCGAACCTCGAGGCCGCCTACAGCGCTCAGGTCGCTGCTCTGGCCAACCAGCGCGCCACCGACGACGTCTACTTCGGTCGTCGCGTCGACTTCGTGCGCAACCTCGCCGAGGACGCTGCCCAGACCGGTGGGCCCGCCTACCGCCTGTACACCGCCTACTTCAGCCGCATCCCGGATGCCAAGGGCCTGTGCTTCTGGTCCAACGCCCTCCGCACCGACTGGTCGCTGCTGAACGTGTCGGAGTTCTTCGTCCAGTCCGACGAGTTCATCGCCACCTACGGCGAGTACGACCCGAACGGTGGCGAGGACTCGATCGACGCTGCCGAGTTCGTCTCGCTCGTCTACCGCAACGTCCTCGACCGTGACCCCGATGGCGCTGGTGCGGCCTTCTGGACCCGTCAGCTCCAGTCCGAGCGTGCCTCGGCCGCCGAGATGCTGATCGGCTTCTCGGAGTCGCCGGAGTTCAAGAACTTCATGGCGACCAAGGTCGGCGCCGGCCTGGCCTACCTCCACCTGCTGGGCCGCATGCCCACGCCGGTCGAGTACGTCCACGCCGACTTCTACTCGCTCCAGTTCCAGACCACCCCGGAGACGGATTGGTACGCCACGGCGTTCGTGTGGAACAGCAGCCTGTACGAGTACCTGGTGGACTCGCCGAGCGGTGAGTACACCGCCCGTGCGGGGATCGAGATCCCCTCGCACCACCACCCCCACTCGGCTCCCGGCACCCAGCCGCTGTAGTCCCGGTAAGGGAAGATCCGACCTGCGCTGAGCGCAGGGAGGGTTAGCAAGTCCGAGTGAAGGGGACCCTGCCTGGCAGGGTCCCCTTCACCGCGT
>JAAZBK010000393.1 GCA_012513855.1 Acidimicrobiales bacterium | reverse complement strand
GTAGGCGGCGATGGCGGCCACCACCCCGACGGGGGCTCGGTGTTCGAGAGCACCGATGATGCCACCGGGAGCCAGCGGCGTGGTGGGCATGACCGCCGGTGGCAGCGGGACGATGTTCGACTCGACCTGGGCGTAGCGGCGAAAACGGGCTGCCGCCGGGGGGACCTGCATGGTCTTGGCGGCCCGCATGGTGGCACCGGTCTCGGCCTGCACGATCGGTACGAGCTCGTCGCGGTTTGCCTCCAGCACGTCGGCGATCCGGTCGAGGATGGCGCAGCGTTCGGCCATCGGCGTCCGAGACCAGTCGTCGAACGCGTCACGGGCCGCCGCGCAGGCGGCCTCGGCCTGCTCGACCGATGCGTTGGGGGCCACCCCGACCACCTGCTCGGTTGCGGGGTTGATCACGTCGTAGCCCGACGCCCCGTCGACCTTCTCGCCACCGATCAGCAGTTGGTATCCGTCACTGGTCATGACGAAGAACTGTAACGCGTTCTAGTTTGGTACCGATACGGGAGCTGCCCGGGTCGGGCGGTCAACGACCATCGCCGATCGGGTCGCAGGCCGAGCCGGGCATCCTCGGCGACACCATCACCACCACGTCGTCTCCTCCCGGCGTCGGGATCTGATCGCATGGCACGAAGTCCGCTGAGCTGAGGGCCGCGATCAGCTCCTCCGGCGCCGGCGAGCCTGCGCCGAGGATCTGGCGCTCGTAGCGATCGGGCACGACCACCACGACGTCGGCCCCATCCAGCACCGCCGCGATCTGCTCGTCGATGGGGGCACCGCCCTGGAGGAACGACCACACGTCGAGCAGCCGTCTGTGCCGCCACTGCATCGACAACAGCACCGTGTTGCCGTTGACGGTCGAATCCCGGAACGTCAGAGCGACGCGTGGATCCTCGATACCGGCTGCCCGGCCCTGGTCGACCGCAACCAGCATCCGATCGGCGATGCGATCCGAGACGATCCGCCAGTTCGCGCCATCCTCGTTCGAGTGGATCTCGCAGTACGCCCGGGGCTCATCGTCGCCGCACAACGTGAGCGGGGCATCCAGACCCACCCCTGGCATCGTGACCGCGACCGGCACAGCCACCACCACGACGACACTCACCCACGCGAGCCAAGCCCGATCGTGGAGCAGCCTCCGGGCCGTGACCGTGCCCGCTACCACCGTCCAGGGGATGAGCGGCAGCACGAAGCCGACGCCGAACGCCGTGCTGAACGAGAGCACGGCCAGACCGACCCCCACCGCCAGCGCCAATGGCCAGATGGCCAGGTCGCCAGGACCGCCGACCGCGGCCGACACCGGCCGGCCACCGACGGTGAGGGCAGCCGGGGCGACAACGCCACCGGCCGCACGCCGAGCACGGAAGAGTGCCAGCAGCAACCCGGCGAAGATCAGGTAGGGGGTGAGCCGGGCCGGGAGCAGCAGGTCGTCGGGCGATACCGCCCCCCGCCAGGTGATGACCACCACGGCCAAGGCGCTCAGCACCCCGTATGCGACGTCGCCCACGATCTGCTTCCGCGACCGCGACGCCTGACGGGGCCACAGGGCCACCACGCACCCCACGCCCACCGCCGAGACCGTCCAGCCGAGGTTCACCGCCAGCTCGCTGGCGTGCGCGACGAGCTTTCCCGATGGGTCGCGAACCCGTTCGGTGGCCGAGCTGCCGCCACCGAACAGGTACTGGCTCACGTCGTCCCAGCGGATGTACCACCACCACCCGGCGGTGATGAGCGCCGACGTCGCCATGATGACGGCTCCCCTCACGGCGGTGCGGACGGGGGTCCGCCGAGAGACCGCCCAACCGATGGCCATGAGAGCCAACGGCGGAGCGAACCCGACGGACATCGACCTCGAGAGCAGCATCGATCCAACGGCGACGCCCGCCACCGCCGTCCACCTACCGCGCTCCAGGCCGTCGGCTCGCACCAGCGCGTAGAGCGCGAGGGCACCGAAGAACATCGCCGGCGTCGACGTGAGAGCCAACCGGCTGTGCTCGATCACCCCCGGCGCGAGGAGGACGATGGTCCCGGCCACGGTTCCCGCCGCCCGGGTGGAGAGCCGGCGCGCCGTCCAGCAGGCCAGGACCGCGGTACCCGCCGCCAACAGCACGTTCTCGATCAGCACGACGCGGGGATCGGGACGGAGGGCGAGTTGCGGAGGCAAGGCGAGCAATGACTGCATCGGCCCGTGGTTCCCCTCGTGCACCACCACGTCGCGGAAGCCGGGCCACCGCCGCTGGAGCCCGAGGCGGATAGCCGTCCGCACGTAACCGGCCTCGTCGAGCTCGAAGTACCCCGTTCGCCGATAGGCCCACAACCACACCAGACCACCGAGGGTCCACAGCGACGCGATCCACGAGAACGGGTCGCGAGCCGCTCGGCGGGCCAAGCCACCCACGGCCGCCAAGCGGGCCCGTCCGCGGTCCGCGGCCACTTCGATGGCGATCGCAGGCGCGTCAGCCCGAGCCGCGCCGGATCCGCCCTGCGACTCGACGTCTCCGAAGTCCGTGCTCACCCCCTGCCCTCCTCCATCCCGATGCTACGTCGACAGCACATCGCGTCCGGCGTGAGCTCCGGTCGCCCTCGACGGCAGGTCAGCGCGCCCGCCACGCCTCAGCGACGACCGAGGTGCCCGTGACGGGTAGGCGATCGTGACGGGTAGGCGATCGTGACGGCGATGGTTCGGACTGCTGGGCCGACCGGCGCGAGGCGACAGCGCAGAGGCTACGGCTCGAAGTCGAGCTGGAGCATCTCGATGGCGTTGCCGCGCACGAGCTTGCGGACCACGTCGTCGGGCAGGTCGGCCATGAGCTTCTGGGCCGTCTCCTTGGAGTGAGGCCAGGTCGAATCG
>JAAZBK010000392.1 GCA_012513855.1 Acidimicrobiales bacterium | reverse complement strand
TTGTGCAAGGCTTGTGAAGGTCCGGCGACGAGGTCGCCGGATTTGTGCTGAATTCACCTGCACCGTAGATTGCGCTTCTATTCACAAAGTCCCCCGGCGCCCACCGACGCCGGTGGCTCCCCACTCGAGGAACCCGAGACTTCTCACCGATGGACCTCCGTGCCCGCCAACAGACGAACCGGGGCTACGACGACGCAATGTCGCGCAGCTTCGAGCTCGCGCTGACGCCGGCCGTCTTCGGGGTCATCGGCTGGCTGATCGACCGGTCGGCGGGCACCAGCCCCACCTTCACGATCATGCTGGCCGTGTTCGGCGTGGTGGGGACGGTGGCCAAGTTCTGGCTCGACTACGACCGCCAGATGAAGCGCCACGAGGCCGAGGGCATCTGGAGCCGCAAGAGCGGTGCCTCCAACACCGGGGAGCAGCAGTGACGGTGGCCGCCGATCCCTCGCTCTTCGTGCGCGACACCGGCCCGGCCGTCGAGCGCGAGGTGGCCCGCGACATCGTCCGCCGCGGGCTCATCGCCCTGCCGGTGGCGCTGGTCATCGGCGGCATCGGTTGGGGCCTGGACGGCGTCTTGTCCGTGGCCTTCGCAGCCGGTCTGATCCTCGCCAACTTCTGGGTGGCCGCCAGCCTTCTGGCCTGGGCCGCCCGCACCTCGCTGAGCCTGCTCATGGGGGTGTCGCTGTTCGGCTTCCTCGTGCGGGTCGGCGCCATCGTCGGCGCAGTGCTGGCCGTACGAGACATGGACTGGGTGGCCCCCGTGCCGCTCGGTGCCACCCTGCTAATCGCACACCTGGGCCTCCTGTTCTGGGAGGCCCGCTACGTATCCGCCTCACTCGCCTTCCCCGGCCTCAAGCCCGGACCAGAGGAGAAATAGCCCGTGCTGGCTCTGGAATTCCCGCCGCTAACCCACGTCGTCCGCTGGCCCGCCTTCTTCGGCGAGGGTGAGTGGTACGCGTTCAACAAGGTCGCGCTGGTCTGCATGATCGCCATGGCGCTGAGCATCCTGCTCTTCGTCCTCGGCAACAAGAAGCAGATGGTGCCCACCCGGATGCAGAGCGTGGCGGAGCTGTCCGTCGAGTTCATCGAGGACGGCATCGTCAAGGAGAACATCGGCCCGGAGTACACGGGGTGGACGCCGGTGCTGATGGGCACCTTCTTCTTCGTGTTGTTCACCAACATCTTCGAGGTCATACCGGTGTTCCAGATGCCGGCGTCGGCCCAGATCGCGGTGCCGATGATGCTCGCGGTCTTCGCCTTCTTCTGCTACGTGGGCGCCGGGATGAAGGCCCAGGGGCCCATCGGCTACCTCAAGTCGTCGCTCTTCCCGCCCGGGTTGCCGGTGATCCTCTACGTGCTGATCACGCCCATCGAGTTCGTGTCGACCTTCCTGGTCCGGCCCTTCTCGCTCATGGTGCGTCTCTTCGCCAACCTGCTGGCCGGCCACATGCTGCTGGTCACCTTCTCCACCCTGGCCGCCGCGCTGTTCGTCAAGAACTTCACGGTGATCTTCCTGCCGCTGCCTGCCTTCGCCATGATCTTCTTCACGGCCTTCGAGGTGCTGGTCTCGGTGCTCCAGGCGTACGTCTTCACCCTGCTGCTGGCCGTCTACATCGGCCTGTCGGTCCACGCCGACCACTGATCTCCCCGCTGTACCGCAATCCCGTCAACATCAGTACCAACCAAGAAAGAAAGGCTCACCAATGAGCGCACTCCTCCTGGCCCAGGCGGCCGCTGAAGGTGGCATCGACAACGCCGGTCTCGCCGCCATCGGTTACGGCATCGGCGCCCTCGGCCCGGGTATCGGCATCGGCTACCTCGTGGGCCAGTCCGTGCAGGCCATGGCTCGCCAGCCCGAGGCCGCCGGCATGGTTCGTACCACCATGTTCCTCGGCATCGCGTTCGTGGAAGCCCTCGCCCTCATCGGGTTCGTGGTCTTCTTCCTCGCCGGCGCCTGATCAGGAGACGTCCATGACCAAACTGCGACTCGCCCTAGCGGCTGCCGCGGTCGTCCTGCTGGGCCTCTTCGGCTTCGCGGGAACCGCATCGGCCGAGGGCGACATCAGCCACGCCGCCCACCTCTGCATCGAGCAGCTGGAGGCCGGCAAGGACATCGACAGCTGCCAGAAGGCTCCCAACCCGCTCCTGCCGGAGACCCACGAGATCATCTGGGGCACCTTCGGCTTCGCGGTGGTGCTCTTCGGCATGTGGAAGTTCGCCCTTCCGGCCATGAAGACCACGCTCGACGCCCGCGCCGAGCGCATCAAGGGTGACCTCGACGCCGCCGAGGCCCAGAAGGCCGAGGCCGAGGGCATCCTCTCGGAGTACCGGACCCAGCTGGCCGACGCCCGCAACGAGTCCGCCCGGATCATCGAGGAGGCCCGTCAGTCGGCCGACGAGATGAAGCGCGAGCTCCAGGCTCGGGCAGAGTCCGACATCGCCGAGCTGCGCACCCGCGCCGCCGCCGACATCGAGGCCGCCAAGACCCAGGCCATCTCCGACCTCCGTGGCGAGGTCACCGCTCTGGCCATCGGCGCTGCCGAGCAGGTCGTGGAGCGCAACCTCGATCGCGACACCAACGTGGCGCTCATCGAGTCCTACATCAACCAGGTGGGGGCGAACAGCTGATGTCCGACGACCGCACCACGGCGTACGCCGAGGCCCTCTTCGCGGTCGCTCGGGCCGAAGGCCCCATGGCCGAGGTCGAAGACGAGCTGTTCCGGGTGGCCCAGGTGATCCGGGGGAACGACGAGCTGCGAGACAAGCTCGCCGATCCCCACATCCCTGCGGCCACCCGTCAGCAGATCGTCGAGGACCTCCTCGCCGGCAAGGCCACGCCCGTCACCACGAGCCTCGTCTCGATGGTGGTCGGCACCGGCCGTGCCCGCGACCTTCCCGTCATCGTCGACCAGCTGGTGGCGATGTCGGCCCAGGAGGCCAACAAGGAGGTGGCCGAGGTTCGTTCGGCCATCGCTCTCACCGACGACCAGAAGACCCGGCTCGCCGAAGCACTCGGCAAGGCCACGGGCAAGCAGGTCGAGGTCAAGGTCATCGTCGATCCGTCCCTCAAGGGCGGTCTGGTGGCCCAGGTCGGAGACACCGTCATCGACGGCTCGATCCGCCGTCGCCTCGATCAACTGCGCAACGCGCTCTAGACCCCTCTCTTTCCAAGGCTCAGGAGAAACGGCACCATGGCCGAGCTGACCATCAACACCGACGACATCACCGCTGCACTGCGCAAGAACCTGGAGGGCTTCAAGCCCGACCTGTCCGCTGCGCAGGTGGGCCGCGTGCTCGAGGTCGGCGACGGCATCGCCACCGTCGGGGGTCTCCCCGACTGCGCGGTCAACGAGATGCTCGAGTTCGAGGACGGGACCATCGGTCTCGCCCTCAACCTCGACGAGGAATCGATCGGCGCCGTCGTCCTCGGCGACGTGGATCGCATCGAAGAGGGGCAGTCGGTGCGGGCCACCGGCGAGATCCTCTCGGTGCCCTGCGGCGACGGGCTCCTCGGCCGGGTGGTCAACACCCTGGGCGAGCCGGTCGACGGCAAGGGCCCCCTCACCAACGTCGGCACCCGTCGCATGGAGGTCCAGGCCCCCGGCATCATGGGCCGCAAGCCCGTGCACGAGCCGCTCCAGACCGGCATCAAGGCCATCGACGCCATGACGCCGATCGGCCGGGGCCAGCGTGAGCTGATCATCGGCGACCGCAAGACCGGCAAGACCGCGGTGGCCATCGACACGATCCTGAACCAGAAGGGCCTCGGCGTTAAGTGCGTCTACGTGGCCATCGGTCAGAAAGCGTCCACCGTCGCCCAGACGGTCGCCACCCTCGAGGCCAAGGGTGCCATGGATTACACGGTGGTCGTGGTGGCCCCTGCCTCCGACCCGGCCCCGTTCAAGTACCTCGCCCCCTACACCGGCTGCGCCTTCGGTCAGCACTGGATGGAGAACGGCCAGCACGCCCTGGCGGTGTACGACGACCTGTCCAAGCAGGCCGAGGCCTACCGCTCCGTGTCGCTGCTGCTGCGCCGCCCGCCGGGCCGCGAGGCCTACCCCGGCGACGTGTTCTACCTGCACAGCCGCCTCCTCGAGCGGGCCGCCAAGCTGTCCGACGAGAACGGCGCCGGCTCGATGACCGCCCTGCCGATCATCGAGACCAAGGCCGGCGACATCTCGGCCTACATCCCCACCAACGTGATCTCGATCACCGACGGCCAGGTCTTCCTCGACGACGACCTGTTCAAGTCGGGCAACCGCCCGGCGATCAACGTCGGCCAGTCGGTGTCCCGGGTGGGTGGTGCCGCTCAGATCAAGGCCATGAAGACGGCCGTGGGCACGCTCAAGGGCGACCTGGCCCAGTTCCGCGAGCTCGAGGCCTTCGCCTCGATGGGTTCGGAGCTCGACGCCGTGTCGCAGGCCACCCTCGACCGGGGATACCGCCTCACCGAGCTCCTCAAGCAGGGGCTCAACTCGCCCCTGCCCGTCGAGGACCAGGTCGTGGTGCTGTACGCCGGCACCAACGGCTACCTCGACCCGGTGGAGGTGGCCGACGTCCGCCGCTACGAGGCCGATCTGCTGGCCTGGCTCCACGCCCGCCACTCGGGTCTCATGAGCAGCATCGTCGACACCGGCAAGCTCGACGAGGACGCCCTCAAGGCCGCCCTCAC
>JAAZBK010000063.1 GCA_012513855.1 Acidimicrobiales bacterium | reverse complement strand
GTCCCAGGTCCCGAAGCGGGGATCGACCTGCACGTCGGCGTTCATGCGCAGCTCGTTGCGGTACTCCATCCCACGGTTGCCGTCGTCGGCGGCCAGCTGCTGCTCCAGCTCCACCTGGAGCTGTTCGAAGGTCGGCCCGGTGGTCGAGTCGACGTGGACCAGGACGAAGAGGCCATCGAGCTCGGTCGGGCCGGTCACGTCGCCCTCGGCGGCGGTGGAGTAGTCGCCACCGAAGAACTCGCCGGCACGCTCCACCGAGGCGCACCCCGAGAAGCCGCCGTCTTCCGCCGTTGCCGGGTCGGCCGACATCTCGGTGGCCACCAGCGAGAACTCCTCACCGGCCTCGACCCGCTCCAGTGCGGCCTGCGAGTCTGCCTCGGTCTCCGAGACGATGATGCTGAGGCAGAGCGGACGGGTGGGAGCGACCTGCTCGAACAGTTCCTGGAGGCGCTGGTCGCGGTCCTCCACCGGAAGCTGCGCCACGACCCGGTCGATGGCGATGTCGGCCGCGGCGGAGTCGATGGTGAACTGGATGAGCTCCGCGTCCAACCCGTCGAGCACCTCTTCGCCGCCGACCTGGGCGGCCAGTTGGGTGCGGGCCTGCTCACGGTCGGCGTCGGTGATCGACTCGCCGTTGGCCTCCACGTCGGCCAGCACGATCTGGTAGTTGATCCACGCCTGTAGCGCGGCGGTGGCCTCTCCCATGGCGAAGGTGCCGGTTCCGGTGCCCGAGACGCTGGCGAGCGCCTGCTCCACGGCTGCCGGGTCTACCCCGGGCTGGTCGCGCTGGGACTCGAGGTAGCGGGTCTGGGCCTCCAGCAGCCGGGTGATCTTGTCGACGCTGATCTCCTGACCGTCGACGGTGGCCGCAGCACGCTGACCCACCGGGCCGGTGCCGCAAGCCGACAAGGCGCCGACCAGCAGCAGAACGGCGCCCAGGAGCGCAGGCCGACGGATCCGGAATCGTGAGCTCTCCACGAAGCAAGGATGCTACGCCGGACCACCCGCGAGGCAATCGCCCCGTGGAGGATCGGGCGTCGTTTCCGATCAAGCCTCGGTTGCCGGCCACGTTAGGCACGCCTAATGTGCCCAGTTCCAGGCGGGGGCGGACCCCTGCCACAACCGAACGGAGTGGTCCGAGATGAGCACGGCGAGAAGAATCCTCCTACTCACCCTGGTGCCTCTGCTGGCGTTGCTGGCGGCGTGCGGCGACGACGATTCCGACAGCAGCACCACCACGTCGGGCACCGATGGCACCGAGACGAGCGGCTCCAAGACCGGCGACGCCGACAGCGAGGGATCGCTGGTGCTGTACTCCGGCCGGGACGAGGAGCTGGTGCAGCCGATAGTCGACGCCTTCACCGAGGAGACCGGCATCGAGGTCGAGGTCCGCTACGGCAACTCGGCCGAGATGGCGGCCCAGATCCTCGAGGAGGGCACCGACACGCCCGCCGACGTCTTCTACTCCCAGGAGGTAGGGGCCGTCGGAGCGCTGTCCAAGGCCGGGCTGCTCACCGACCTGCCCGAGGAGACGGTGAACACGGCCGAAGAGCGGTTCCGCCCGGCCGAGGGCACCCAGTGGGTGGGAGTCACCGCCCGCTCCCGGGTGATCGTGTACAACCCCGAGGTGCTCGAGGGACTCGGCATCGCCGTCCCCGACGGAGTCCACGTCCTCACCGCCGAGGAGTACAAGGGCCACGTGGCCATCGTGCCCGGCAACGCCAGCTTCCAGTCCTTCATCACCGGCTTCCGGGTGCAGGAGGGCGAGGACGCCGCCCGCCAGTGGCTCGAGGACATGATCGCCAACGAGGTCGACAGCACCTACGAGAGCAACGGCGACGTGCTCGAGGCCGTGAACAACGGCGACATCGCCATCGGGCTCATCAACCACTACTACTGGGCTCGCCACGAGAACCGCGATTCGCTCACCGCCCAGCTCGTCTTCCCCTCCGGCGAAGACCCGGGCGGCCTCGTCAACGCCACCGCAGCCGGCGTCACCAAGACCGGCGCCGACAACCCGGCCGCCGTCGCCTTCATCGACTACCTCCTCTCCACCGCCGGCCAGGAGCACTTCGTGGAAGAGACCTGGGAGTACCCCGTGGTCGAGGGGGTCGCCGACCCCGAGGGCATCCCGGCGCTGGCCGAACTTGAAGGCCCGGGCCTCGACCTCACCGACCTCGACTCGATCGAGGAGTCCCAGGCCCTCCTCACCGACCTGGGCCTCCTCGGCTGACGACTCGCCCCCGCCTCCCGGCGGCGAGCCACTGAACCTGTCGCAGTCGTCGGGCCTGGAGCCCGGTAGCTGCGACAGGTTCGCTTTTACCGGCGGCCGGTAGGCGGCCCTAACCTCCCGTCCCATGGCAGCTATCCGGCGCGCCCGAGGGCGCGGGCGCCGCCGGGCGCCGTCGATCGTGGTGGCACTCACCGTGGTGGCGGCAGCGCTGGCCGTCCTGCCCCTCGTCTACCTCGTGGTCAGGGCCACCGAGCAGGGCCGGGAGCGCTTCGAGGCCACGCTGCTACGACGCCAGACGCTCGACCTGGCGCTGCGCTCGCTCGAGCTGGCCGTCATCGTCACCGTCCTCTGCCTCGTGATCGGGGTGGTGCTCGCCTGGCTGGTCACCCGGACCGACATCCCGGCCCGCCGGGTGGTGCAGGTGGCGGCCGGTCTCCCCCTGGCCCTCCCCTCCTACGTGGCCGCGTGGAGCTGGATCGGGCTGCGTCCCGACCTCGCGGGCCGGACGGGGTCGATCCTGGTGCTGACCACGATCTCCTACCCCTACGTGTACCTGCCGGTGATGGCCGCCCTGCGCCGGTGCGACCCGGCCCTGGAAGACGCGGCCCGCAGCCTCGGGCACGGTCCGTGGTCCACCTTCCGGCGCGTCGTGCTCCCCCAGGTCCGTCCGGCCGCGGCCGGCGGAGGCCTGCTCGTCGGGCTCTACGTGCTCAGCGACTTCGGGGCGGTGGCCACCATGCGATACCCGGTGCTCACGCACGTGATCTACCGCTCCTACCGGTCGTCGTTCGACCGGACCCCGGCCGCGGTCCTCGGCTGCGTCCTCGCCGTCATGGCCATCGTCATCGTGATGGTGGAGAACCGCAGCCGTCGCCGCCACGAGATCGCCAAGGTGGGGTCGGGTGCGTTGCGCCAGCAGCCCGTGGTGCGCCTCGGCGTCCTGAGGTGGCCGGCGCTGGCGATCCCCACTGCGGTGGTGACCGTGAGCCTGGCGGTTCCGGCATGGGGGATGCGGCGTTGGTTCACCAGGGGGTCCTCGCGCACCGACTGGGCGGAGTTCTGGGACGCGGTGGGCAACACGCTCCAGGTCGGTGCGATGGGCGCAGTCACCGTCGTGCTGCTCGCGACCCCGGTGGCGATCATGTCGATCCGCCACGCCGGACGGCTGAGCCGCGCTGCCGTGAGATCCGCCTACGCCGGTCACGCCCTCCCCGGCGTGGTGGTGGGTCTGTCGTTGGTGTTCTTCGGGATCCGCTTCGATTCGTTCTTCCGGGACACCATCGGCGTGTCGATCTACCAGAAGCTCCCGCTCCTGATCGCGGCCTACGCGGTGATCTTCCTGTCCCTGGGACTCGGTTCGATCCAGTCCGCCGTCAGCCAGATCCCGTCTGCGCTCGAGGACGTGGCCCGGTCGCTCGGCCGCTCCAGCTTCGGCGTCTGGCGCAGCGTGACCCTCAGGCTCGCAGCACCCGGGATCGGGGCGGCCACGACCCTGGTGTTCCTCACGATCATGAAGGAGCTTCCCGCGTCGCTGTTCCTGCGACCGACCGGCTTCGACACCCTGGCCACCAGGCTGTGGAGCCACACCAGCTCGCTCGCTTACGCGGCGGCGGCGCCCTACGCGGTGGCCATCGTGCTGCTGGCCGCCCTGCCCACTGCGCTTCTCGCCACCCTCGGCGACCGCGACGGGCGGCGGGCCATGGCGCGTGTCCCGAGGGGAGCGGACCGACCGTGAGCCGGCTGGAAGCAGACGGTCTCGAACGGACCTTCGCCGGCAACCCTCCGGTGAAGGCCCTCCGGTCGGTGACCTTCGAGGTCGAGACGGGCACGCTGCTCGCGGTGCTGGGCCCTTCGGGCTGCGGCAAGACCACCCTGCTCCGCACCATCGCCGGGATGGAGCCACCGGATTCGGGGGAGATCCGGTTGGACGACCGGGTGATGGACGGCGCCGGGGTCCACGTGCCCCCCGAGCGCCGGGCCATCGGCCTGGTGCCCCAGGAAGGTGCGCTGTTCCCCCACCTCGACGTGGCGGGCAACGTCAGCTTCGGGCTCCAGAAGCTGTCTCGGGCCGACCGCCGGAGCCGGGTCGACGAACTGCTCGACCTCGTGGGCATGGCGGGGCTGGGCGATCGCCGTCCGCACCAGCTGTCGGGCGGGCAGCAGCAGCGAGTCGCCCTCGCTCGGGCGATGGCTCCATCTCCGGGGGTGGTCCTGCTCGACGAGCCCTTCAGCGCCCTCGACACCGGCCTCCGAGCGTCGTTGCGACACGAGGTCTCCCAGACGCTGAGGGAGTCCGGCACCACTGCCGTGCTGGTCACCCACGATCAGGTAGAGGCCATGACGATGTCGGACGTTCTCGCCGTGATGCGCGATGGCCGGCTCGTCCAGATCGGACGCCCGGATTCCCTCTACCGCCGGCCCATCGACGCGTGGACCGCCCGCTTCCTCGGAGACGCGATCCTGGTTCCCGCGCGCCGCTCCGGCGACCACGGTCTGGTCGGCCCGTTGGGAACAGCGGTCCTGGCGCCGGGCTTCGGGCACGCCACCTCGACCGAGGTGGTGATGTTCTGCCGTCCCGAACAGCTCCGGCCGGTGGGACCCCACCAACCCGGCATCGAGGCCACCGTCACCGCCGTCAGGTTCCAGGGGCCGGATGCGATGGTCAGCTTGTCCATCGACGATCTGGTCGTGGCCGCGCGCTGGCCCTCCTCGCTGCTCCCCGAGGAAGGCGATGCCACCCGTGTCGAACTCGTGGGAGAGGTGCTCGCCTACGCCCCGTCCGGTGACGAGCCGCCGGCCTGAACCACCGCCTCCCTCAACTCAGCCGCTGTCATCGACGACAGGACGGACACCAGCGGGTCGCCTCCTGATGCTCCGACGAGGCCGCCGTCGCTCAGCAGGTAGCGGCCCTGGGCGCTGACCACCACGTAGGCCCCGACATCTGGATCGCCGCCGTCGACCAGGAACCAGACGCCACGGTCGCCTTCGGCGGCGGCCGCCAGGCCGTCGACCACCAACGGGGTGCCGTCAGCCGTCCAACCCTCCTCCTCCACCAGGATCGTCGATGCGGTCGAGGTTGACCCCACCAGGACCTGCCTGACCTGCAACGTCACCAGGCGCGACAGGATCGCGGCGTCGCCGTCGCCGAACCAGCGCCCCTCGGCCGACGAGACCACCGCGGCCTCCACCACCAGGTCGGATGCTCCGACCAGTTCGTCGAGGCTCCTCGCGGTGGGGGCATCGGATGTCACCTCGACCGCATCCAGAGCGTCGCCGCCGGACGTGACGGTGGCGGACTGCACTCCGCTGGTGCTCGACTGCCGCCCCGAGTCGCGAAGCACCAGCGCCCCTGCCCCGATCGCCAGCAACACCGCCACCAGCGGCAGGACCAGCCACCACCGACCGCGGCGCGGAGCAGCCCCGGCTGGTTCGGTACCGGTGGCGGTCACGGCATCACGAGTCGCCGTCACCGTCGCTCAGGGTGATGGTGACCCCCAGCTGGCTGGCCACCTCGGTGACCAGGATCACCTTCAGGGCCGCCACCTCCTCGGCCGCCACGGCCGCCTGTTCCCTGGTGGCGTCGTCGACCCAGACCCCCGCCACCGACTCGGGGATGCCGGCCACCGCGGCCGACGCCGCCGCAGCAGCCGCCTCCAGTCGGTCGGCCGTCTCCGGCGAGCGCTCCCGCACGATCGCAGATATTCCGGTGGGTCCCGCACCGATGACGTCGATCGCGCTCAGCAACCCCGTCCGCTGCCGGCTCAGGCCGACCCCGGCCGGACCGTCCTTGCGCCCGTCGGCCAGGTCGTCGTAGGAGTCGGCGGCGACGATGTCGCGCAGCGAACGCTCGTCGACCGCCTTGACCCGATGGGTGACGGCGTTGAGGAGCAGCGGCAGAGAGTCCTCCGCGCCTGACCCCGTGGACTCCACGAACGCCCTCCGGGCAGCGCCTCCCCACTCCTCGGCCACCGAGCCCGCGGCATCGGCTGCGAGCACCGCCACGCTGTGGAGGTACTCGCACGTGCGCCCTCCGCCGGGGGTGACGAGGACGTCGGCCACCTCGGTGAACAGCACGTGCTCGGCGGCGATCAGACCGTGCACGGCGGCTCCCTCGATGCGCACCGATTCAGGGTCGACGCCGCGGTCGCCGGCGAGCACCCGGTCGATGGCGGCTGGCCGGGCTGCGAACGCCACCGCACTCATCAGCCGGTGTTCCATGGCCGGGCCGATGCCGAACGCGGTGGTGGTCTCCCAAGCGGCGATCGCCGGTCGCCACGCGTCGCGAGCTGCGGCCAGCTCGCTGTCGCCCGGCGAGGAGCAGAGCGACGAGACCGACTCGGCGAAGACGTCCAGCGAGCTGCTGAGGTCGTCGTAGCCCGGCACGATCAGATCGTCGGCCACCGCCGCCAGGATCGACGCCCGGTCCACCGACGCGCCCACGGTGGAGCCGCTCCGGTCGCCGTCACCGTCGCCGGTCGGGTCGCCGTCGTCCGAGCACCCCGCCAGCGTCGCCACCAGCACCGCCACCAGCAGGACCGCGGCCCGAAGGGACCGACCACGACTGGAACGACCGCGAAGGAGCAAGTCGGGACCAGAGAGGTTCGGGATCACAGCGACTCCAGGAACACGAGCAGGGCCCGGCGCTCTGCAGCGAGCAGTCGGGTGAACCGTCCCTGGGCCGTGCTGGCCTCGCCACCGTGCCAGAGCACGGCTTCGGAGAGGCTCCGGGCCCGTCCGTCGTGCAGGTAGCGGGTGTGGTCGTTGACCCTCTCGACCAGGCCGATCCCCCACAGCGGCGGGGTGCGCCACTCCCGTCCGGAAGCGTCGCCATCGGGCCGGCCGTCGGCCAGGTCCGGGCCCATGTCGTGGAGCAGGAGGTCGGTGAACGGGCTGAAGGTCTGCTCGTGGAGCGCTTCGATGTCTGACGGACCTGAGCGTTGGGTCGGGGTGTGGCACGCGGCGCACCCGATCTCGGAGAAGAGCTTCTCTCCCGCAACGACGTCGTCGGCGCGCACGTCGCGACGAGCGGGAACGGCGAGGGTCCGCGTGTAGAAGGTGACCTGAGCCAGTTCGTCGTCCTCGATCTCGGGCTCTCCTCCGCTCGGTGCCGCCAGGCACTCGGTCTGCACTGCCGTGCACGGCTGATCGGGGTGCAGCGAAGAGGTGATGCCCAGGTCTCCCACGAACGCCGCTGCGTTCTGCGCTTCCACCGTGGGGACCGCAGCCTTCCACCCGAACCGACCGAGCACGGTCTCACCCGTCCGCGGATCCGTGACCATGTGGGCTCGACCCGAGACGCCGTCGCCGTCGGCGTCGTCGGGATCCTCGGCGGCGATCACGTCCTCCTCGGGTATCGCCTCGATCAACCCCACGCCGATCACCTGCGGCGCCACCCGTGGGGACACCATGAGAGACCCGGAGATGTCGGTGCCGTCGGCTGTGATCAGGGCGTAGTCGGGAACGGCGAGGGAGTAGGCGGTGCCGTCGGCGAAGCGCCCAGGTCGCTCCGTGGTGGTGATCACCACGGACCCCTCGGCGGTCTGGTCTCGGAGGGCCCGGTCCTGGAACTGATCGCCGTAGACCGGGTGAGGTTCGGCTCCGTCGTCGCCCGCCACGCTGATGCGCACCAGCAGCCCGCGCTCGGGATCGTCGGCCGACTCGGGTGGCCGGCCACGACCGTCGCGGAAGTGGCACGACGAGCAGGATTGGGCGTTGAAGATGGGCCCCAAGCCGTCGCGGCCGGTGGTGGAGGCCGGGGCGGTGACCCAGTTCTGGTTGAAGAGGCTGTTGCCCACCGCGAACGTCCGGCGCTGCTGGCTGTCCATGCCGGGCACGGGCTGCTCGAAGGCGCCAGCGCCCTCGTTGAACACGGTGGCTGCACCGCCCTGACGTTCGATCTCTTCGACCGAGCGCACGGCGGTGGTGCTGGTGGGCGCCACGGTCGCCGGGGCACCACCGCCACAGGCCGCAACGATGGAGCCGGCCGCCAGCGTGCCGGCGGCGAGGAGCCAGACCCGGGTGGCCCGACGTGCCCGCCGGCGCGACACCACCGGACCGGCGGCGGCCGAAGGGGCCGTGTCCGGTCCGGTGGTGATGGTCGACATCGTGATCTGGCCTGCTACGTCGAAGGCCCGGGGATCAGATCTCGATGCTGATCTGCATGCCGAGGTTCGATGCCATGGTGGCGATGGCGTCGCCCTGGGACTGGAGGTCCTCGATCAGCTCGAGCAGCTCGGCCCGTGCCGGATCGTCGTCGCCGGCCAGGATCAGCTGGTCGAACGGGGCCTGCAACGACTCGGCGGCGGCCACGTTGTTGTCGAGCTGCTTGCGCAGGTCCTCGTCGAGGTCCGGATCGAGCTTCGCGATCACCTCCGAGAGCGACGTGCCGGCGATCCCCGGGTAGTCGGCGGTGTAGGCGAGGCGGATCCCCCGAGCGTTGCCGAGGATGTCGTTGTGGGTGTTGTCCGAGAAGCAGGAGTGCTCGTCTTCCTGGAGCTTGGTCTCGTACGCCACCGCCATGCGCTCACCCGCGAGCTCACCGGCCGAGAGCGCTCCCATGCCGCGGAGGATGTTCTCCACCGCCTTGGGCGGGTCGGCCAGGAACTCTCCCCGGTATTCGCCGTCGGTTGCCCACTGGTCGCGAACCGAGGTGAGGTCGGAGATCAGGAGGTCGGCCAGGAGCGTGATGTAGGTCTTGCGACGGTCGGCGTTGGGTGCCGTATCGAAGTCGTTGGCAGGGCGGGCGCCCGGTCCCTCAGCGCTGAGGTCCTGGCCCCACAGGAGGAACTCGATGGCGTGCCAGCCGGTGGAGATGTTGGTCTCGCCTCCCTCCTCGTTCGCGGCCACGACGACGTCGAGCGTGATCTCGGGGACGTTGGCCACGTCGTTCACGATGCCGCTGTCGGGGGTGTCGACGGTGTAGTCGATGTACGCCTCGTCGAGCGGCCATGCGTTGATCTGGCCTTCGGGTCCGTCGTCGGGGTCGTCGATGGGACCGTCGTAGAAGCGGAACGCCTCGGTGGGGCCGTACAGCGCTCGGGCGGCGACCCAGCTCTGGCGGGCGGCGGCCAGCGTGGCCTCGCTCGGGGTGCCGACCAGGGCCTGGATCGAGGTGCGGAGCTCCTCGGCGGCGGTGATCGTGTCGGAGTACGCCTGGTGGACCACGTCGGCGTAGGTGGTGGCCGCGGCCAGGGCGTCGGCATCGTCCAGGGCGAGGGTGGCCTCGGTCTCGTCGCCCGCGCCGGTGGTGCCGGCCACTTCGGTGGTGGTCGTTTCGTTGCTGGCGTCGTCGCTGTCGTCGTCGGAGCAACCCGTGGCGAGCAGGCTGAGCGCCAGCCCAACCGAGACGATCTTGCCGAACCTGTCGAGCCTCATGTGTCGGGCTCCCTGTCTCTAGAAGGATAAAGCCGGGGTAAAGGTAACCTAACCAAGTGCCAGAGGTAAGCATCGCGGCCACGCTCCCCCGGCCGGCGGAGAGGACCGTTTCCGATGGGCGTCGCCTGATCGAAGCCGCTCGTCGACCGGTGTCGGGAGCTTCGCTCGGCGTGGTGCGCGTGGCGCTCGGGGTCGTAGCGGTGCTGGTGCCCCTCCGGACCCTCGTCTACGGCTGGGCCGACAGCCTCTACGCCTCCCCCTCGCACCGTTTCACCTACCTCGGACTCGGCTGGGTTCCCCAACCCGGCCCGGTCGGCATCCGGTTCCTGCTGCTGGCGGTGGCCGCGGCCGGAACCGGTCTGATGGTGGGACGCCACGTCCGTCGGTGGGCGGCCGTGCTGGTCGTCTCGTTCGGTTGGGTCGAGGCGATCGATGCCACCACCTACCTGAACCACTACTGGTTCGTCACCCTCCTCGCCGCGCTGGCCTTGGTCGCCCCTCTGAGCGGACGCAGACCCGTCGCCGCCGGCTGGGTGTGGCTGTTCCGGTTCCAGGTCGCGGTCGTCTACGCGTTCGCGGGCATCGCCAAGCTGCAACCCGACTGGTTGTTCGAGGCACTGCCCCTCCGCCTCTGGCTGCCCGCGCGGGCCGACTTCCCCGTGGTCGGCCACCTTCTCACGGTTCCGTTCACCGCCCACGTGCTGTCGGTCGCCGGAGCCGCCTTCGACTGCCTGGTCGTGCCGGGTCTGTTGTGGCGCCGGACCCGCCCGTTCGCCTGGACGGCGCTGGTCGCCTTCCACGTCTCCACGTGGCTCCTCTTCCCGATCGGGGTGTTCCCTTGGCTGATGATCGCCGTCTCCACCGTCTTCTGGTCGCCCGACTGGCCCGACCGTGCCCGCGAGCGGCTCAACCTCGGTTCGGGGGCCGTGCCGCCGGGACAGCCCGGTGACGACGTCGAGCGTTCGCGGGTCCGGACCAGGCTGACCATCGCGGCCGCGGTCGTCTGGGTCGCAGTGCAGATCGCCCTGCCCCTGCGCCACCTCGCGTATCCCGGCGATCACCGGTGGACGGCCGAGGGCTACCGGTTCGGCTGGAACGTCCTGCTGGTCGAGCGAAGCGGCTCGGTGACCTTCATCGTCCACGACCCTGCCGCCGACCGGACCTGGACCGCCGACCTCGAGCCCATCTACACGCCGAACCAGATCCGGGTCATGAGCGGCGAGCCGGACCTGATCCTCCAGGCGGCGCACACCATCGCCCGCCTCGAAGCAGAGGCGGGCCGGAAGGTCGAGGTCCGGGTGGACGCCTGGTTGTCGTTCAACGGTCGGCCGGCAGAGCGATGGATCGATCCGACCGTCGACCTGGCAGCGGAGCCGACCTCGCTCGACCCCAAGCACTGGATCCTCCCGCGGGACTAGAACGTGTTGCACACCGGCCGCCGCGCCGGCAGGGGACACCACGAGCAGGGGAACGGTCCGATGGACACACCCATGGACATCACGTCCGACGGAGTGATCACCACCTCCACCCGCAGCCAGGGAGAGCTGGGCGCTCGATTGGAGACCTGGCTCGCCGGTGTGCTCGCACCGGACGTCGATCCGAAGGTGACCGAGCTCAGCAGCCCCGACTCCAACGGGATGTCGTCGGAGACGATCCTGTTCACGGTGACGACCACCGATGGCGGTCGATCGGCGGAACAGCACTGCGTGGCCCGTATCGAGCCTGAGCTGGACAAGGTCCCCGTCTTCCCCACCTACGACCTCCGCATGCAGTTCGACGTGATGCGCCTGGTGGGTGAGGCCACCACCGCACCGGTCCCCCCGACGCTGTGGTTCGAACCGGACCCGTCGGTGGTGGGCGCTCCGTTCCTGGTGATGGGGCGGGTCGACGGCCGGGTTCCCCCCGACGTGATGCCCTACACCTTCGGTGACTGTTGGGTCACCGACGCAACCCCTGAGGAGCGCGCTCTGCTCCAGCGGTCGGCGCTCTCGGCGATCGCGGCGATCCACTCGATCACCCCCGACGACCACGATCTCTCCTTCCTCGAGCCCTCTCCGCCCCTTCGCCCGCTCGCCGGCAACACCGCGCTCGCCCGGAACCTCGACTGGTGGGACCAGTACCGGGAGTGGGTGACCGACGACGCGCCGTCGGTGCTGCTCGATGAGTGCTTCGCCTGGCTGCGCGACACCATGCCCGCCACCACCGACGCCCGGCTGTCGTGGGGCGATGCCCGCATCGGCAACATGTTGTTCGACGGGTTCGATGTCGCCGCCGTGCTCGACTGGGAGATGGCCGGCATCGCTCCTGCCGAGCTCGACCTCGGTTGGACCGTCTACCTCCACCGCTTCTTCCAGGATCTGGCCGAGCAGATGGGCATGCCGGGCCTTCCCGACTTCATGACCGAAGCCGACGTCACCTCCGCCTACGCCGAGCTGACCGGTCGCACCCCTGATGACCTGCAGTGGTACGCCAGCTACGCGGCCATGCGCCATGGCGTCATCATGCGCCGCGTCACCGAACGGGCGGTCCTCTTCGGCCAGGCCGTCCGCCCGGCCGACCCCGACGAGATGGTCATGCACCGCGCCACGCTCCGGCAGATGCTCGACGGCACCTACTGGGATCGGGTCGCCTGAGCTGACCCGGCTGCCAGCAGGACCCCTGTGCGCCTCGCGTGGGCGCACCTACGGACTAGGAGAAGAGTCGGTGGAGGCCGGAGGCTGCGTCGCCTCCGTAGAAGACCGCTCCCACGGGGATCTTGCCCTCGACCTCGTTCTTGACGGCGGCGAGGCCTTCTGCCTCGAAGGCGCCGCACAGCTCGATGAGCTGCACACCGCTCTCCATCAGGCCTCGTGCGGCCTCTGCCGCACCATCGACGGAGGGGATCCCGACGCAGATGAGCTCACAAGCGGGCGAACCGATCACGTCCCGTCGAACTGCGCCGTCCTCGTCGCCCAGGGTGTAGATGAAGCCCCACTTCTGCACGTTGTCCTCCCGGACGTCAGTTGACCGGCCCACGAACCTAACGGTCGTCCACCGAGATGATGAAGCGCAGAGCCGCTCGAAGCGCCCGGGACTACCTGGTCGACACGATGACCGCGTCGTCGTCG
>JAAZBK010000391.1 GCA_012513855.1 Acidimicrobiales bacterium | reverse complement strand
TGGCCTGCTGACCGAAGCACTGAGCTGGGAGGCCCGGACCACACGGTCCGGGCCTCCCACCGTTTTGCGGTCTCGTGCTTCCGTCGATGCGCGTCGGGTGGCCGGCCCGACCGATGCTCAGGTGAGCGGGCGGTCGCCCGGACGGCGCCAACCAGCGAACGGCGCGCGAGCGCTCGGCGTGGCGGGCTTCGATGGGAGGACCGAGCCGCAGCTCGGGGCTCGGCTCAGGCGTGGGCAGGCCGGACGTACTGCTGACGGCTCCGTCGGGCCACGAACCCGAGATCCTCGACCACGGCCGTCAGGGCTTCGTCGTCGCTGGATACCGGGATGGCGAGCGTGCGCACCCCGCTTGCGCCCACCAGGTCGGCCATGGCGACGACCGCGGCGCGGCGCAGGCCGGCGGCGGTGGCGGCATCGACCCCTCCGGCGACGCCGACCGCGACGATCTCGGTGGTGGTGGGGGACCCGGGGGCGGCGGGAGCCATGGTGCGAGCCCAGCAGCAGGCGAGCAGGCTGGAACCGTCGTCGGCCTCGACGACGGTGGCGAAGTCGTTCGGTCCGAGATCGAGGGCATCGCCCCGCGAGGGGAAGTCGGCCAGCGTGGCCACCAGGGCGGACCAAGCGGCACCGTCGGTCTCGGCCCGGACCGGGCGACCGGTGGGCGTCGCTCCCTGGCGGGCCGGTTCGTCTGCGTCGATCGGGAGCTTGCGCCTCAGGACGGTCACAGGAGCAGTGGGCTCCAACCCGGCGGCGTCAGCCACCGCCGCACCGACCGGATCGGTGGGATCGGCCACGGGTCGCTCCACGCCGTAGCGCACGGCGACGCCCTGTTCGGCCAGTCCGTCGGCGACGCGGGACAGGGTCTGGCCGAACACGTCGACGTCGCCGGGCGTGAGGTCGCGGGCCGAGTGGATCGCATGCTTGACGAACGCCAGGTTGCCGACGGTGAACCACTTGAACTCGGCTTCGAACTCGCCGCCCCGGACGAGGGTGCTCCCGGCGAGGGGGATGGTCTGGGCCTGGTCGTCCGTCATCGGGGGCACCTTAGAAGACCCCTGAGCGAACGGGCCAGAACGGCGGGCCGTTCGAACTCGCACCACCTCGCCGATCGACCGGAGGGGGTGAGATCCCCCGCTCCGGAGACAGGTCGGTCAGTAGATGAGCAGGATCCGCAACAGCGCGGCGGCCATGGCTGTGCCGGTGAGCAGCCAGGTGGCAGCGGTCAGGCGGGAGCGGTCCCGCCCGGACGGGGCTGCCAGCCGCTCCTCGTCGCTGCGCACCAACGCCACCACCGCGGCGCAGCCCGCCACCACCACGACCACCGCGGTCCACGTGCTCATCGGCTGGTGCCCGCTTCGTCGTCGGCATCGCCGGAGTCGTCGGCGCCATCCGCGTCATCATCCGCGTCGTCGACCGCGTCGTCCCCGGCGCCGTGGTCGGTTCCACGGACCTGAGGCACGAGCAGCGGTGTGCTGGCCACCGCGAGACCCACCTGCGCCACCGCGGGCTCCCACCGGTCGATTGCGATCATCGCCAGGGCGACGCCGGTACCGATGGCGATCGAGAGCGCCACCCCCAGGGTCACCTCGGTCAGCGGATCGTCGAGCTTGCGCCAGGACACCACCGCGCACCCCGGCACCAGGAGGTGGAAGGCCACGCTGACCAGGGTGCGACCGTCCCACTGGAGGTCGGTGACGGTCAGGGCGGTGGCGACGGCGGCGAGGGCGATCAGGGCCCCGGCCCGCCACCTGCGGGAGGTCGACGCGCTCACGACCCACCTGCCGGGGCCGGGTCGAGGCGGAGGACCACTGCACCATCCTGGCCGAACACGGGCGTGGCCCGGCCGGAATCGATCAGCTCCTCGGTGATGGAATCCAGCCAACCCTCGGGGAGGAACGCGAGTTGCTCGCCGAAGCGCTGCTGGGCGTCGGTCACGATCATGAAGGCGGGGGAGTCGCCGGGCACCAGCGCCAACACCTCGTCGACGGTCTCCAGGGGTTGCTCGTCGACAGGTTCGTAGCGGAACGACGTGAGGTCCCGGTACCTCCAAGGCAGGTTGCGGGTGGGTGCGATGACCACGGAGCCGTGGGGAACGTTGTCGTACACCCAGTCCACCGCAGCCAGATCCGCGGTGGTGACCTGCTCGAAGCGCTCGTTGCCGAACCGGACGGTGACGCCCGCGACGGCCACCACGGCGAGCATCGAGGCCAGCAGCACGGTTCCCACCCGGGTGTTCCTCGACCGGGCGACGCGCGAGAGCGCCTGGGCCACCAGCACCGCTGCGGCCGGAAGGGCGAAGAGGTAGGACCGCAGGAGGACCTCTCCGCCATAGCTCTGACCGCCGATGAGCGCGAACGGGGGCACGAAGAGCGCCAGCGCAGCGATCGGTGGAGCACCGCGCCGAGCCTGGCGGAGGGCGACCAGCATCGCTCCCCCCAGCATCGCGGCGGAGAAGGCCACCCGGAGCCAGAGGACGGCGGCACGCAGGTCGGTGCCTCCGAGGCGACCGAGCAGGCCGGCCGATGCGTTGTCGCCCACCTTGCCGAAGTCGCCCAGCAACTCGCCCAGGTGGCTGATCCACCACGTGGTGGCGCCCACCGAGAACCACATGGCGAACAACACGACCACCACCACCGGGAGGTGGACCGCAGACGATCGTCCCGCCATCACCAGCGCGGCGACCACCAGCAGGATGGCGAACGGCGTGAGCTGGTGGCTGACCACCACCGTGGCCACCACCAGCACCACGACGCGGAGCAGGAAGGGGCCATCGTCGGTGGACGTTTGGAGGTCGAGGTGGCTGCTGTCGTGGCGACCAAGCCCCTGCACCCAGGCGACCGGTCGAGACACGAAGGAGGGCACGAACCGGGCCTCGGAGATCGTCCAGGGGCGGGTTCGACCGTCGAAGTGGCGGAGCACCACCGCGATGACGACCAGGTAGAGGAAGTACGCCTCGGCCTGGGGGGAAAGGTAGTCCTGGTGGACCCAGTTGGCCGCCACGAACAGCCACAGCGCGATCCAACGGGCGCGCTCGTCGGCCACGAGCGACCGGCCGATCATCCAGAGAGGAGCCAGGTAGGCGACGTTGAACACCACCGGCGCCCACCGCAGCAGCGAGAGGGCGCTGCTCGCACCGCCGCTGGAGGCGATCAGGGCCCCGAAGGCGAAGGAGCCCGGCCAGTTGAACCGGGCGTCGAGCTCGGGCACGGTGTGGCCGTTCTCGATGATCTCGTTTATGAACCCGACGTGCAGGTACGCGGTGAAGTAGGCCGGATGGGGCTCCGCCAGGGCCGTGATCCCCTGCACCATCACCACGAGCACGACGGTCTGGGCGGCAAGCACGTACCGCCGGCGAGGCTCGTTCAGCTCCAGAGCGAACCCCAGACCGAGGAGTGCGAACGCGGCGAAGATCTGCCAGCCCAGCACGGAGACGAGGCCGGCGTCGGACATGGACGACAGGTCGATGCGGGCCACGCCCCACCACCATGCGGCGATGGCGGCGAGGGTGGCGGACGACGACGGGCGAGGCGGCGCTGCGAACAGAGCGGGCCGCCGCCGGGCGACGCGGACCTGTGGCGACGCGGTTGCGCGGGCAGCGCTGCCGGCGTCGACGGGGGTCAAGGCGCCGCTCCCACGGTGGGAGTCGCACCTGGTGCCGCGGTGCCGCGGAGCTCTCGCCACAAGCCGGGCGCGACGGCGACGGCCACGGTGAACTGCGCCACCGCGTAGGCGAGCGCCGCGCCGCTGATGCCCTGCCTGGGCAGCAGGACGGCCGCGAGGCCGATGGCGATGGCGCAACCGGCCGCCTGGATCACCACCATCGGCACGAGACGACGACGCAACCGCAGAAGGCTCATGTAGACCGTGACGGCGGCACGGAACGGCATCGCCACGGCCAGGAGTCGTAGGACGTCGACCCCGCCGGAGTAGCCCTCGCCGAGCAGCGACACGGCGGTGGGAGCGAGGGCCACGATGGCCACCACCCCGGCCAGCGACAGCGCTCCGCTCAAGCGGGCCGTGCTGCGGGCCAAGCGTTGGATCTGCTCCTCGTCGGTGGCCCCCTCGACGGTGAACGACACCCCTATGTTGAGGAGGGCGAGCTCGAAGGCGCTGGCAGCGATCCAGGCCGTGGCGAACGCGGCGTTCTCCTCCAGGCCCACCAGCGCCGCCACCAGGAGGGGCATGACGTTGATGGCCGCCAGCTGGAACAGGCCGCCGAGGTAGTCGGCGGTGGCGTACCGCACCAGGTCGCGATTGGGCGGTGGCGTGCGGTGCGCCGTTGCCTTGGCATGGGCGGGGAGCAGGCGGAGGAACACCACCACCTCGACGGGGATCGCGATGAGCGCGGCAGGTACCGCCCAGGAGGTGAACAGGCCGTTGCTCGGCATCTGGTCGGCGAGCAGCACGAGCAGGACGATCTTGGCCACGGCGAAGATGCCGTTCTTCAGCGGCACCCAGACCGCCTGGCGGATGCCGGCCAGCACCGCGTCCTGGATGGTGAACAGGTTCCAGGTGATCACGGCCGCGATGAACGCCAGGCGGGCCGGCCACGGGGATCCGGAGCTGGAGAGCGAGGAGTCGACACCGCCCAGAGACACGAAGGCTCCGCCGATCACGATGGCCGCGATCGAGCTGGCCCCGTACGCCGCGAGCACGAGCCGCCGGCTCTCCGCGCCGTGTTCGGGCAGGAAGCGAGGGAGGATGTTGGTGAGGTTCAGCTGCGTCGCCCCGCCGACGAGCATCAGGGCGGCGATCACGGCGCCACCCCGCCCGACGTCTACCTCCGAGTAGTGGCGGGCACCCACCCCCCAGTACACGAGGCCGAGCCCCGACGTCAGCGCGGTGGCCGCCATCAGGGCGTAGGCGTTGCGGAACAGCGGTACGGCGAGGTGGCCCTG
>JAAZBK010000390.1 GCA_012513855.1 Acidimicrobiales bacterium | reverse complement strand
GTGGGCGCTCGAACCGCGGGCTGACGTGGCCGGTGGCGGAGGGAAGCGGGCCGGGAGCCGTCAGAGAGACTTGACCGGGATCAGCCGGCGACCGGGCGTGAGGTCGACCTCCGAGGACAGTTCGTGGACCCCGGCCTGGTTGAGGCAGCCCCACACGATCTCGTTGTCGGCGGTGATCTGTTCGATCATGCGATCGGACGACCCGGCGGGGACCGCTCCGGCGGCTTCGGCGCGCAGCTCCTCGGTGAGCCGGTTGATCGGATCGAGGTTGCAGGTGGCACAGACCGGCTGGCGTGACACCACGTGGTCCAGCTTCGAACGGACGACGTCGAGGAACGAGGCGTCGAAGATGCTGCCGAGCGGCGCCCGCTTCTCCCAGTCGGAGCAGCACAGGTAGTACTGGGCGTCGTAGCCCACGAAGATGTAGCCGAACGGCGCGCCGCACAGCGGGGTGCCGGTGGCCTGGGCCAGCAGGTCCCGGGCCATCGACAGCTCGGGGTACTCCTCGTACTGCATGTGGTCCACGAAGAGCGAGCCGCCGCGGTTCATCACCGAGTAGCTGATGGCCTCCTCGAGCCCGTGGTCGGCCCAGAACCTGCGCATGTGGGCGATGTGTTCGGGGTCGGAGCGGTGGTCGACGAGGACGATGATGACCTCGCACTGGCCGTCGGACATCTCGTTGAACCGCACCACGTTCTCGAGGGTCCGCTCGAACGGGAGCTGGTAGATGTCCTCGTAGTCCTCGCCCTCCTCGCCGACGTTGATGAGGATCTCCTGGAGCCCGGCATCGAGCAGCTGGCGACCCTTGTCCTCGTCGAGCAGCGAGCCGTTGCTGGACATGGCCACCATGAGGCCGGCGGCCCGGGCCTGCCGGACGTAGTCGAACACGTGCTTGTTGAGCAGCGGCTCACCGAGGCCGCACAAGCTCACCATCATCTCGTCGTCGCTGGCCAGGACCGTGTCCCGGTAGAGGGTGGCCTGGGCGAGGCCCTGCTCGAACACCTCGGGCGCCATGAGGCCCTGGTGAGGGGTGCGATCCCGCGGGCAGAAGTGGCACTTGGCGTTGCACCGGTTGGTGACTTCCATGTCCACCACGTAACGCATTCGAACACCTCATGTTCTCTAGCGAGCTGCGGGCAGGAGGGGGGCACCTCGAAACCCGGGCGGGAGTGTACCGGTGATCGGGGCCCGAGACCATGGAAAGCGGCAGGTCGGTGGCTCAGCGTGGCTCGAAGCTGCCAGCGGGAACTGGGATGAGACCGCAGGTCAGGGCTGGTTCGGGTCGGGCGGCAGGCCCGTCTCGGGGTCGTTTCGCCTCGAGATCTCCTTGGCGACGGCTGCAGAGCGTCGTTCCTCGCGGGCGGCGCGGCGGGCCTCGATGGTGAGGACCTCCCGCCAGTCGTCGGGTTGGAGGGTGACGGTGCCCGCCATGACCTGGGCGCGCAGGGCGTCCTCGAAGGCGGCGCCCTCTTCGCCCTGGAAGCCGGTGTCGTCGCGCATCCCCTGGACCGGGAAGGTCTCGAACGGGACGACCTCGTAGGAGAGGTCTCGCCAGTAGTACTGGAGGTCGGTGGACGACCATCCCGCGTAGACGTCTTCCCACGTCTGACGCTGGAAGTGCGGTTCCAGGCAGATCGGCGTGAGCGCGGCTCCCTCGGGTTGGAACCGGAAGTCGACCGAGAGGCGGAGGTTGAACTCGGTGGCGTTGTTCAGCGCGGCGTGCACGGTGAGCGACGGGAACAGGAGGACGTCGCCGAGCGAGAAGTCGGTGGTGACCCAGTGGAGGTCTTCGAGCATCTGCGGGTCGAGCACCGCTTGGCGCTTGCCGGCCCCGCGGTGGATGGCCAGGGGGCGGAGGCCGTATCGGTGCGAGCCCCTCAGGATGGCGATGGGTCCCAGGTCCCTGGGGCAGTCGCCCACCGGGATCCACGCTGCGGTGAGCTGCTCGGTGCCCTGGTTGTTGGGGTAGTCCTGGTGGGGAGGCGTGGACACCTCGTAGTCCGACGGGAACGACACGCGAGAGATCTTGAGGGGGTGGGGGAAGGCCGTGTCTCCCACCACCTGGCGCATCAGGTCGGTGAGCCGCTCGTCGTGCGCGTAGCTGTGGAACGCCTCGAGCCGCTGCACCGCGTCGTACACGGTGAGGAACCCGCCCTGGTCCTCGTGGACGGGCGGGCCGGCCACCACCGCGTCCATCAACATGTCGCCGCCGAAGATCCAGTTGTGCTCGGCGAGCACCGTGAGCATCTCCCGGCGCAGGGCCAGGAGCTTCTCCGGATCGAGCACGCCCTGGAAGTAGAGGTAGCTGTCCTCTTCGAGCCTCGCCCGCAGTGCTTCGGGGTCTCCGAGCAGGTCGTTCGACGGACGCATCGGCAGGAATGCCCAGTCGTTGTTCACGCCGTGGATCGTAGGCGTTCCGGACGGTGCGGCCACCCGGTCCCCCTCGGAGGATCTGAGCGAACAGGTAGGACCGTCGTCGCTGCGAGGGTGGACTGACCTCGGCTGGCGCCTCGGTTTACCCACGATGCTCGTCTGGTCGGCTCGCCCATCGGCTCGCCTCCTATGCTCGCCCTCCGATGGCACGCCCCACCAGCCAACATCCGCCGCTCATCTCGGCGCTGGTCGCCGATGCCCGGGTCAGCGCGCACTTCCGGAGCGAGGGCCATCGCCTCGGTGGTCGCAGGACCACGGCCGGTCAGATGGTTCGGCTCGCCATCGAGAGCGACGCCTACCTCGCGCAGGTCATGTACCGCGTCGGGGTCTGGGCCCGGACCCGTCGGATCCCGATCGTGCCGCGGCTCGCCCGCCTCGGAGCGTCGGTGGTCGCCCAGGTCGAGATCGGACCCGATGTGGTGGTGGGGCCCGGCCTCTACCTCGCCCACGGCCAGGTCTCGGTCCACGGTCACGTCCACCTCGCCGAGCGAGTGGTGATGTTCCCCTGGTCGACCATCACGGGGACGGCCGACGCACCCGTGGAGATCGGTGCCGACGCACGGATCGGCACGGGAGCGGTGATCGAGGGCCCGGCCCGGATCGGCGCTCATGCCCGCATCGGCGCCAACGCCACGGTCACGGGCGACGTGGCGGCCTCGGCCCGGATCGCCGGCGTACCGGCCCGACAGATCGTCGAGCACCCCAAGCTCCAGCCCGCTTGACCACCCTTGGACCACTGCCTGGCTGCGCGGAGCAGAGGAACCGTCGGCGGGTAGTGTGACCCCGCACGGAGGATCAGCCCACCCATGACCAACTCCACAACCCCTGCCGCCACCGAGAACGGCTCGGCGGTCGCCGACGACGTCGAACGGATGGTCGCCGACGGGGCGTTCCTCGACGCCGTCGAGGCCCTCACTGCTACGTATCGCCAGTCCCCGAGCCCCGAGGCGGCGCAGCGGATAGTCAACCTGCGCCATCGGGCGGTGGCCGAGGTCGACGGCGTCGACGGTCGAGGTTCGTGGCCGCCTGTGCTCGAAGATCCGTTCCCCGACGTCGCGGGGATCCCCGAGATCGACGCCGATCAGATCACCGCTGCGGTGTTGGGCGGGAGCATCCTCCACCACGGCGGGGTCCTGGTCCGGGGCTTCGTGGAATCGGAACGAGCGGAGCGGCTCCTCGCCACGGTGAAGTCGGCCCTGGCAGACCGCGACGCGCTGGAGGACGGCGCCGGGTCCCACACCGGAGGGGGTCGCTACTGGCCCTTCGCCACCGTGGCGCCCAGCGTTCCGCCGGAACGTGCCTGGGTCCGCCACGTGGGCGGCATGCTCATGGCGGACGCTCCCGAGATCATGCTCGAACTGCTCGACATCTTCGCCGACAGCGGCGCAGCCGAGGCCATCACCGGATACCTGGGTGAGAGGCCGGCACTGTCCTACAACAAGTGCGTCCTGCGCCGCCTGGTGGAGTCGTCTCCCACGTGGCACCAGGACGGAGCGTTCATGGGTGCCGACATCCGGTCGGTCGACGTCTGGCTCTCGCTGTCGCACTGCGGCGGAGACGCGCCGGCACCTGGCCTGGACCTGGTGCCCAAGCGCTTCGAAGAGATCCTCGAGGTCGGCACCAAGGGTTCGATCTTCCCGAACTCGATAGGTCCCGGCGTCATCGAGGAGGTCTCGGTCGACGCCCCGGTGGAGACGCCGCGCTTCGCCCCGGGCGACGCCCTGGTGTTCGATGAGCGGTTCGTGCACCGTTCCTCCGCGGAACGGACCTTCACCGAGGAGCGCTACGCGGTCGAGTCGTGGTTCTTCGCCCCGTCGCGGTTCCCCGCCGACTACGTGCCGATCCTCGTATGAGCGCAGCGGCCGGACCGGCCAAGCACACGCCGCCCACCAAGGCGCAACGCCGCGCCCTCATGCGCGCGTTCCGGCACAAGTTCCCGTCGTTCCGCAAGGCGGTGAGCGAGGACGTGAGGGTCTTCTGCATGTTCCGCGGCGAGCGCACCGAGATGCGTTCGGTTGCAGATCTGGCATGGCAGGTGGCGCGCCTGAGCTGGAAGACCGACGCCTTCTTCGCTCTGCTCTGCTATCGCCTGAAGGCCACCCTGCAGGTCCACGAGGTACCGATCCTCCCGTCGATCCTGCACCGGGTGGCGATGATGACCGGTCAGGTGTGCATCGGCGACCCGGTGGTGGTGGAGGCCGGCATCTACCTCCCCCACGGGAGCGTGGTGATCGACGGCATCGTCGAGATCGGCCATGCCGTGGAGATCCGGCCGTGGGTCACCATCGGCCTCAAGGAGGGCGTGGTCAACGGAGCCAAGATCCACGCCCGAGCCCACATCGGAACCGGTGCCAAGGTGATCGGACCGGTGGTGATCGGCCACGACGCCGTCATCGGAGCCAACGCCGTGGTGGTGAAAGATGTCGCACCCGGAACCACCGTGGCAGGGGTGCCCGCCCGGTCCCTGGCCGGGTAGCGTCCGGGCATGGATATGACATCGGAGCTGGTCACCGCCGACGACGACGTTTCCCAACTGTTGGCGTCGGCCCGCGCCGCCGAGGAGCGGGGCGATCTCGTCGACGCCGTTCGCCTCTACACCTCAGCGGTGAAGCTCCGGCGTGATCCAGCGGTGGAACGGCGGCTGGTGGGCCTCCGGCACCGTGCCTTCGGCCAGATCAGCAGCGACGGCGGCAAGGCCTCGTGGCCGCCGGTGGTCCCCGACCTGTTCGCCGGCACCTCGGAGCCGCCCGAGGTCCACGTCGACGACCTCACCGCCGAGAAGCTCGCCTCGGCGATCACCCACCACGGCTGCCTGCTCGTGCGGGGGGTCCTCGACAACTCCCAGGTCGACCAGTTCCGGCAGGTGATCGACCGCTCGCTCGCCGCCTTCCAGGCTCGGATAGACGGCGACACCTCCGAGGACCTCGACGTGTGGTGCTCGTTCTTCCAGCCCAGCGACGACTACTCGGCCTACGACGTCGCCGGCGGCCGGCACTTCCTGGCCCCGCAGGGATCCATGTACACCGGCGACTCGCCCCGAGCCCTGTTCGACCTGCTCGACTTCTTCGAGGCCGCGAGCCTGCGGTCGGTCCTCACCGAGTACTTCGGCGAACGGCCGGCGCTTTCGCTCAAGAAGGGCACCCTCCGCCACGTCCCGGTCACCGGAGGCACCAGCTGGCACCAGGATGGAGCGTTCATGGCTCCGGGAATCCGCAGCTGCAACGTGTGGGTCACGCTCACCGACTGCGGTGGCGATTCCACCGCTCCCGGGCTGGAGTTCCTGCCCCGGCGCTTCGACCAGTTGGTCGAGACGGGCAGCCACGGCGCCATCTTCGAGTGGTCGGTGGGCGACGGCCTGGCCGACGAGTTCGCTCGCGACACGCCGGTGATCCGTCCCGCGTTCGCGGCTGGCGACGCTCTGCTCTTCGACGACCTGTTCCTGCACCGGACCGCGCTCGATCCCGGCATGGACACCCCGCGGTACGCGCTGGAGCACTGGTTCTTCGCTCCGTCGCACTACCCGTCGGAGCAGCTTCCGATCCTGTTCTAGCCGTCGGCCGCCTGGTCGGACCGCGTGCGGCGGCCCGACCAGAGGTGACTACTTCTTCTTGCGCATGAACCGTCGCTTCGACGTCTTGCGCACCCTCTTCAGGTAGCCGGTCGGGTTGAACGACAGCCCGTACTTCTCGAGGGTGGTGTCGGCCACGAAGTCGCCTCTGACCTCGGTGACCCCCTTGCGCGCCTCGAACGGCCCCACGCCGAAGTTCGGCCAGACCGGGTGGCCGCCGACGATGGTGTCCTCGATGACGAGGTAGGAGTCCTTGGAGACGAGGTCCTCGAAGTTGTGGTACTCGGCCGACGTACGGGCCGAACTGGCCTTGCTGCCCAGTATCACCATGGTGTGGGGGTCGGCCCCGGTGATCTCCATGACCTTGCCCCTGGTGTTGGTGAGGTGGGCCTCGCCTTCCACGTAGTGGATGCGCGGGTGCTCGGGCAGGTCGTCGGCGAGCTTGCGGTCGACCGACACGATCTGGCCGTGGTCGATCAGGTCGCAGATGGTGGCCAGGAACCAGTCGAGGCCGCCGTTGGCCGTGCCGGTGTGGATGATCCAGTCCGGTCTGACCGAGTGCACGATCTCCTGGAGGATGACCATGTCGCCAGGGAGCTTGGCGAGGCGCCGGCCCATCCAGTGGGTCTGGCGCCACTTGAGCGTGTTCCAGTACGACTCGGTGAACTCCGACCACAGGTCGTCGGGGAGCGGGGAGGCCTTGACCGGGACGCCGCCCTCCTGGTCGGGAGCGTGCAGGCTGAACAGGTTCGGCGAGACGCGCCGGCGGGCCTTGGTGCGTGCCGCCTCGCGCGGCATGGAGCCGACGTAGTGGACCGGCTTGGCGTTGCCCCGGAACGACCGGCCCTGCATGTCGGTGTAGTGCTCGGAGTAGCCGCCCAGGGTGGCGTGGCGGGTCTCCTCGCCGGCCAGGTTGGTGGTGGTTCCCCCGTGGACCTGGTGGAAGGAGCCCTCCCCGAGTATCGACACCACGGTGACGTCGGGGCTCGCTCCGATCCGCTCGTAGAGGTCGAGGTTGGCGTAGCCCCCGCCTGGCATCGAGAACCTCTCGTCGAAGCCGCCGGCCTGTTCGAGTTGGGCTCGGGGGACGAAGACGCAGTTCGACTCCCACATCCCGTCGAACCAGTCACGGTTTCCGATGAAGTGGCCGATGTCGAACAGCTTGTAGCCGTCGGCCGGCCAGTTGATGGTCTCGAAGAGCTTGTCCTCGTAGTCCTTGTCGTAGCCCTCCGCCACGACGTCGGCCTGGTCTCCGGGGCCGACGTACCACTGCTGGGTGGCAACCACGGCGGGCTCGTAGGTGCGGAGACCGGACAGGCCGTGGCGCAGCACGCCGGGGGTGAGCACGTGGGCGCCGTCGATCATCAGGGCGAAGTTGGTGCCCTTGCCCTCGGCGATGCCCCGGTTGAGCGCAGGGATCGGCGAAGGGCGGGCGTCCTCACCCATGTCGACGAACCTGAACTCCCGGCCGAAGCTCTGGACGAAGGCCTCGTCGAGCTTCTGTTCGGGTTTCGATCCGTTGTCGACCACGACCACGTCGTAGGTGATGTCGCCGAGCCCGCGTTGGTAGGCGCGCGACAGGGAGTGCAGGGTGCGGGCCGCCTCGCGCTTCATGTTGTAGAAGACCACCACCACGGTGAGGTCGGTGGGGATCCAACCCCGGGGCGGGGCCAGCACCGGTCCGGCCGGCCTGTCGGCCAGCGCGGCCTCGTCGAGCACCGATGGTTCGTCGCCTTCGCCTGTGGCCTTGGCGGTCTCGGTCTTGCGCCAGGAGAGCGTGCCGTGGTCGAGGGCATGGATGGGCTCGGTGGAGCCGAGGTGGGCCCGGATGGCGTCGATCGCGGCGCGACGGTGCTGGTCGGCGACGCCGTCGATGACCACGAAGCCGCCGAGCGAGAGCCGGGGATAGAGCCGGGTGAGGATGCCCTCGACGTCGAAGTCGGCGTCGGCACCGATGTGGATCAGGGCGACCTTGTCGATGGGGGCCGCGTCGACCACCGAGAGGTCGCTGCCGGGCACGAACCGCACCTGATCGTCGAGGAGGCCGAAGCGGTGGAAGCCTTCGCGGACGCTGTTGAGGTCGCCCTGGAGCTCCGGCAGCCCCGGCCCGCCGACCACGTCCCACGCGTGGGTCCCCGAGGAGGCGGGCGCCGACTCGTCGGCCGGGTCGGTGGGCTCGTCGTCGGTGGGGGGCGGAGCGTCGTACTGGGAGTCCAGAGGTCGGGCCCGGAATCGATCGACCACCCACACGCGTGGAACGGTGATGCCGTAGGCCTCGAGGAAGCCCCTGAACAACATGGCGACGCCGCCCCGACCGGTGCCGACGTCGACGAGGTCGCCGGCCACGTCCTCGGCGTGGATGGTCTCGAGCAGGTCTTCGAGCCGGTCCAGTCGCTCACGACCGATGGGCGTGTACGGGAACGCGCTCCCCACGGGGTTGGCGTCGTCGTGGCGGACGCCCGCGGTGCGGGCGGTGCGGAGCTGCTCGAGCTCCTCGGTGAGCTGCCGGCCCGGGTCCCGTAGGGCTTCGGGTCGCGGTGGGATGCCGCGGTCCAGGCACTCGAGCAGGTAGCTGATGCGCACCTCCTGCTCCAGGTAGTGCTCGTTGAGCAGTGCTCCCTTGAGGAGGCCGAGGTAGCGGCGACCGGCGGTGCTGGTGCGCTCACGGTCTGTGTAGAAGACGTTGTGCTGCACCATCAGGGAGTCGATGCGGACCGACTCGGCCATCTCGACCAGGGCGGCCTGGCCTTCGCTGCTCTCCAGCCAGTCGAGCTTCTCCCCGAGCTCGGGCCGTTGGGCGAGCAGGGCCTCCTCGACCACGATGGCCAGCCCGAAGTAGGCCGGCAGGAACACGAGCCGCACCGTACGGTCGTACTCGGCGATGAAGTCGTCGACCGCCGTCATCACGCCGTTGCGCGGCCCTCCCTCGTGGGTGGCGTTGCAGTTGGTGGGATTCAGGCCTCCGCTCTCGACCAGCTCCGAGACACCGGGGACCATGCCCTTCTGCTCGTAGGGCTGGCGATGGTCCTCGGGGATCTGCTCGGGCACGTAGTAGAGGTCGCGTCGCCCGTACGGCCAGCCGACGTCGTGCAGGATCATCACGGGGAGCGGCTGGTCGGCCTTGCGGGCGGTGTCGCTCAGCGCCTTCAGCTCGTTGTAGACGGTGTACCAGTTGTGGTCGCCGTCGATCAGGGCGGCGTCCATCGCCGGGAGGTCGGGGAGGACATCGAGGCTCAGCGCGCGATGGAAGATGTAGCGACCCGGGAATCGCTGCTCGTGTTCGGACGGATCGAAGACCGGCACCGGATCGATCACGTGCAGCTCGGACTCGGAGCCGAGCTCGTTGAGCATGAAGGCGGTGGTCTCGCCTCGGAGCGCCCCGATCTCGACCACGCGGCGAGCGCCGGCAGCCTGGAGGACGGGGGCAACTGCGATATCCCAGAAGGGAAACATCTTGTTCGCTCAATCTCCGATGGGGGGCACGGGGCGCGGAACCTATCAGTCCCGATTCGAGTATTGCTTCCGGTTCGTAACGTCGTCGGGGCCGGCGGCCAGTCCGTCCAACAGCTCGAGCACGACCTCGACCCGGGCCTGCCAGCTGTGGGGTCGGAGCTGGTCGGGGTCGATCCTCCGCCGGCCCTGCGCGAGCTGAGCCTCGATGGCGGCCAGGAAGCCGTCGAGGCCCTGGGCGACCGTGAGGATGCCATCCAGTTCGGCCAGGTTGGCCACCGGCGTGGACACCACGGGCACGCCCAGCCCCGCGTAGACGAAGGCCTTCAGCGGGTTCATGGCCCGGGTCATCTCGTTGTCCAGGTGCGGGATCAGGCCGACGTCGAAGTGCGCCACGTAGCGGCGGGCCTCCCGGTGGGGCCTCACGCCCAGGAAGTGCACGTTGGGCAGATCGCGCAGCGACAGGATGGAATCGTCGAGGTGGACCGAGCCGATGAGCACGAACTGCCACCCCGGCCGAGCCCTCGCCAGGCCCGACAGGAGGCCGATGTCGAGACGGGACGACAGGTTGCCCACGTAGCCGATCAGCGGGCCCTCCAGGGCGGCCAGCTCCGGAGGCTTCGGCCCGGCCGCCTCGTCGTTCGGGAGCTCGAGTCCGTTGGGGACCACGTGGACCGAAGGAGCGAGTCCCTCCATGCTGGCGGCCACCGGATCGCAGTTGGCGAGCACCAGATCGCTGCGGGCGAGGACCTGTTCGTAGTTGAGGTCGGCACGGTCGTGCTCCGGTGAGCCCGGCGCGAACCAGGTTCGGTTGTCGTCGACGACGTCGGCCACCACCAGGTCCGGGGCGAGCTCGTCGATGAGCCTGGGGAGGTCGGCGTTGGTGGGGTACACCCACATCACCACTGGGCGCCTACCCCCCCGTTCCCGTCCCACCTGGTGCTTGCGCAGCACCTCGTCGACGAAGTCGGGGTATCCGTCCCGTCTGGGGAAGCCGAGGCGGCGGGTGCGGTTCCCGCCGAACAGGAACGTGTGGTGGTGGCCTTCCCGGGGCCAGGACCGACCTGCCGCTCGGGGCCAGATGCGTGCGATGGTCTGCTTGACCACCAGTCGCCCCTGGTGGGTCCGGTCGCCGGCGCTGCGCCAGGTGCGGACGAGCACCTCGGGGGTCACGGGGTTGTCGAAGTGCACGATGGTGCCGACCCGGCCCGACCGCGCCAGGTGCTGGAGCAGCATGTCCTGTCTGCGTCCGTAGATTCCGGTGTCGTTCTGCTTCCAGAACACGACGAGGTCGAAGGTCGATCCGGGATCGAACGGCCGTCCGTCCTTGGCCGGGTCCCGGGCCGGGACCTCGGGCCCGCCCGGAGCGGAGATGGAGCGGACGTCTATCGGCTCGGCGCCGTAGAGGTTCCTCACGGCCTGCTCGAGCCGCGCGAGGTCGGGCGAGGGGGGAGGCGGGTCGGCCATGAGCGCCTCGAAGGCAGGCCGCACCTGAGCGGCCACAGCCTGGTAGCTCAGCGATTCCACGAACAGATCACGGCCCCGCGCGGCCTGGGCCCGAGTTCCCTCCTCATCGTCGAACGTGGCGGCGATGGCTTCGTGCAAGGGCTGTTCGGGTCCCACGGCTCGAAGGGCACCGGCGTCGATCATCGGTTGCAACGGAGGGGTGGCCCGCACCAGGCACGGCACGCCCATGGCGAGAGCGTCGGTGATCTTGGCGGGCATCTGGTACCTCGCCACGGGGTGCTCGGGATCCTGGAGCACGCAGGCAAGATCGGCCGCGGCCACCACCTCGGGCAGCTGACGGAAGGGCTGGTACGGCAGCGCGATGATCCAGCGGTCCAACGAGCCGATGTGCGGCTTGAGCTCCT
>JAAZBK010000389.1 GCA_012513855.1 Acidimicrobiales bacterium | reverse complement strand
TGCCCACACGACCGAACCCGCCCCACGCGGCACCGATCGCGTGGGCAGACCACCGGCCCGCAGCCCCACCTTTGCCCACGCGTCGGCGTGGGCGGGCCGGTCAGCGCTGCAGCAGTCCGGACACCGCGTCGATCGCCAGGCGGTAGCCGTCGGATCCGAAGCCGGCGATGGTGCCCGACGCCACGGGCGACACCACCGATGTGTGGCGCCAAGGCTCGCGGGCGTTGGGGTTGGAGATGTGCACCTCGACGATCGGCCCGTCGAAGGTGGCGAGCGCGTCGTGGATGGACCACGCGTAGTGGGTGAAGGCACCCGGGTTGATCACGATGGCCGCGCACCGCCCGCGAGCGTCGTGGATGGCGTCGACCAGGACGCCCTCGTGGTTGGTCTGCAGGTGCTCCACCGCCAGGCCGTGGCCGGCGGCGGTCTCGGTGGCCACGTCGACCAGGTCCTGGAGGACGTCGGTGCCGTAGATCTCGGGCTCGCGCTGACCCAGCAGGTTGAGGTTGGGCCCCGACAACAGGAGCACCAGGGGAAGGTCGGAGGACTCGGCGGCCATTGCAGCATGATCGCCGATCCGTCCCCGGCGTCGGTGGACCGTTTCCGCCGACGGTGCCGACGTCGAGCCCTCCGCCTCGGCGACGGAGCCGCTACTCGACGACGTCGGAGAAGGTGTCGAGTAGCAGCGAGCGGTCGTCTACGCGGACCGGCTCGACGCCCGCCGGGCCGTCGAGCACGAACGTGACGCCATCGACGGCCTTCTTGTCCCGGCTGAACAGGTCGACCAGCGACTCGGGATCCAGGCCTGGCGGGACGGTCAGCGGGAGGTCGTATCCGGCCACCACCCGCCGGTGGGCGGCCACCCGCGCGGAGTCGATGCGACCCAGGCGGCGGGCCAGTTCCGCGGCGTAGATCAGCCCGATGGCCACCGCTTCGCCGTGGCGCAGGTCGTAGCGGCCGGCCGTCTCGAGGGCGTGCCCGAGGGTGTGTCCGTAGTTGAGGATGGCCCGCCTACCGGACTCCCGCTCGTCGGAGCCGACCACATCGGCCTTGCACCGGACGCAGGCCGCCACGGCCTCGTCGAGCGGCAGGTCGGCGAGGTCGTCGACGCCGAGGAACGCGTACTTGGCCATCTCGCCGAGTCCGTTGCGGTACTCCCTGGGCGGGAGCGTGGACAGGACCTCGGTGTCGCAGAGCACCGCGGCCGGCTGCCAGAACGCTCCGACCAGGTTCTTGCCCTCGGGCAGGTTGACGCCGGTCTTGCCGCCGATGGCGGCGTCGACCTGTCCGAGCAGGGTGGTGGACACGTGCACCACCGGGATGCCCCGGTGGTAGACCGCCGCCGCGAACCCGGCCGTGTCGGTCACCACCCCACCGCCGACGGCGACCACGCAGTCGCCCCGGTTGAGCCCCCACTGCGCCCAGTCGCGACAAAGGTCCTCGATGGTGCCCAGGTCCTTGGCGTCCTCGCCCTCGCCCATGGTGAACACGCGGTGGTCGGTGCCCGGATCGACCTCCACCGGGATCGAAGCCTGGGTCACCACGGCCACCCGCTTCACGCCGACGGGAAGCACCTCGAGGAGGCGGTGCCGGACGCCGGCTCCCACGAGCACCGGGTAGCTCCGGTCGGCCAGGGGCACCTCGAGCTCGATCACCTGTTGCTGACCTCCGCGTCGGACGGCGATCCGGCCACGCCGAAGGTCGCCAGGGATTCCACCACGTTCTCGGCCAACCGCCACTTCGGCTTCTTGCCGAGTTCGTGGGCCGGACGCACCTCGATCACCGCGTCGGACACCGAGCGGTAGAGACCGTCGCGTGCGTCGTACATCTCGGTGAGGACCTCGAGCGGATCGCCCTGCAGCAGCGGCCGGTGGGGCTTGCGCTGGGTGCGTGACGCCAGGAAAGCCGGATCGGCGTGCAGGTACACCCCCACGACGTCGGGCCGGCTCAGGCGGGCCCGGTTGCGTTCGGTGACCACGACGCCGCCCCCCGCTCCGAACACCAGCGGCTCGCCGGATTCGGCCTCGGCGAGCACCGCGTCGAGCAGGTCGGCCTCGGCGGCACGGAACCCCGCCTCGCCCTCTGCCTCGAACCAGGCGGCCACCGACCGCCCCGTCCGTCGCTCCAGTTCGGCGTCGCCGTCGACGAAGCGCCACCCGAGCAGCTTGGCCACCTTCTTGCCCACCGTGGTCTTGCCCGACCCCATCAGGCCCACGAGGACCACGGACCGGACGCCCGCCGGGTCAGGCACCGACCGGACCGTCGGCCAGAGCGGTGCGGACGCCGGCGGCGTTGCGGACCATCTCCTCGACCGAGTCGCCACCGAACTTGCGGGTGGCTTCCTGGGCCAGGACCAGCGCGACCATGGTCTCCACCACCACGCCCAGGGCTGGTACCGCGGTGACGTCGGTGCGCTCCTTGAACGACACCCCCGGCTCCTTGCTGAGGGTGTCGACCGTGGCGAGCGTGGGACGGTTGAGGGTGGCGAGGGGCTTCATGGCGGCGCGCACCACCACGGGCTCGCCGTTGGAGATGCCACCTTCGACCCCGCCGGCCAGGTGCGACCCGCGCTGGTAGCCGCCTTCAGCCGACCAGGTGATCGGGTCGTGGGCGGCGCTGCCCCGGCGCCCCGCCACCTCGAAGCCGTCGCCGATCTCCACGCCCTTGACGGCCTGGATGCTCATCACGGCCTGGGCCAGCGCGGCGTCGAGCTTGCGGTCCCAGTGGACGTGGCTACCGAGGCCTATCGGGACTCCGTAGGCGATGGCCTCGACCACCCCGCCCAGGGAGTCGCCCTCCTTGGCGGCTTCCTTGATCTCGGTGACCATCGCCTGGGCGGCATCGGGGTCGAGGCAGCGCACCTCGTTCTGGTCGACCGCGTCCAGGTCGCCGGGACCGGGACGGACGTCGGGCGATGCCTTGGCCGTGCCCATCTGGATCACGTGCGACACGACGGTGACGTCGAGCGCCGCCAGCAGCTTCTTGGCGACCGTTCCGGCTGCCACGCGAGCAGCCGTCTCCCGAGCCGATGCTCGTTCCAGGACGTCGCGCGCGTCGACGAAGCCGTACTTCTGCATGCCGGGTAGGTCTGCGTGGCCCGGCCTGACCTGGGTGAGCGGCGCCTCGGTGGGTCCGTCTTCGGCCCGGGGCGACATCTCCTTCTGCCACTTCTCGGGATTGCGCTCCCACTCCGAGTTGGCGATCTCGATGGCCACGGGAGAACCCAGCGTGCGTCCGTGGCGCACTCCGCCGACGAGGGTGACGACGTCCTGCTCGAAGCGCATGCGGGGACCGCGGCCGTAGCCGAGGCGCCGCCGGGCCAGCTCGTCGGCGATCTCCTCGGTGCTGATCTCGAGGCCGGCCGGAAGGCCCTCTATCACGACGACGAGAGCAGGTCCGTGGGATTCTCCGGCGGTCAGGTAGCGCAGCACGCGGGCAAACCTACCGGCCCACCTGAGGACCGGACGAACCTCACCAGGCGGTGGACGCCCGGTTGAGGGAATCCAGGATCTGGTCGCTGTAGAGGATGGCGGCGATGGCACCGATGGCCAGCCAGGGCCCGAACGGGAACGCCCGGCTCTCCCGGCGCACCACCAGGACCACGCCTCCCACCACCACGCCGAGCACGCACGCGAACAGGAGCGCGTAGACCACGAGGAGGATGTGGATCCATCCGACCCACATGCCGAGGACCACGGCCAGCTTCACGTCGCCCATCCCCATCGCCTCCTTGCGGAGGATCAGCTCGAACAGCGTGACCAGCACCAACAGGAAGATGGCGTAGCCGAAGCCACCCACGTACGCCGAGGTGATCGCGTTGGCGGGATGTTCCCGCAGGAGGAGCGAGAGGACCGGGACCAGCACCACCGATCCCACGATGGCGGGGTAGGTCAGCCGGTTGGGCAGCAGGTAGAGCTCGAGGTCGATGACCGACAGGGCCAGCAGGAGCGAGAACAGGACCAGGTAGATCGGCAGCTCCCAGCTGGCCCCAAACCGGGCCGCGGCCAGTCCCCACAGGACCACGTTGGCCAGCTCGACCAGCGGGTACCCGACGGGCACGGACTCATCGCAGTGCCGGCAGCGCCCACGCGACGCCACCCACGAGAGCAGCGGGACGAGGTCCCTGGCGCCCAGCGGAGCGTTGCAGGTCTGGCACCGGGGACCGGGCCGGAAGATCTTGTCGTCGGTGGGCACCCTGACGATCAGGGTGTTGACGAACGAACCCACCACCAGGGCCGGAACCACCAGCAGCAGGACCAGGGTGAAGGTGCTCAGGGCTTCACCGTGGAGAGGAAGTTGAGCAGAGCACCCCGGTCGGTGTCATCACCCTCGGCGACTGCGCCTGCCGCGCCGGCGGCGGCGTCGCTCGAGGGCGTCGAGTCCAAAGGGTCGTCCCCGACCTCCTCGTTCGCATTGCCGGCGGGTGCGCTGAAGAAGTCGTCGTTGCCGAACGGATCGTTTCCGAACGGATCGTCGTCGTCGGGAGCATCGGCCACCGCGGGGGCCGCAGGGGCCGCCGGATCGGGACCGAAGGCCTCGAACGGATCGTGAGCCGGTTCCTCGGCCCCGTAGGGCACGAACTCCTCGGATGCCTCGGGCGCCGGTGCGGGCGCCGCCTGGGCCTGATCGTCGAAGGAGTACGGCGGGACCTCGTCGATCGAGGTCTCCTGGGGCTCGAAGCCAGCGAAGTCGCTGTCGGTCGCACTCTCCCCGACGCTGTCGCCCGCTGGGGACTCGCTCTCGAAGCGCCGGCCGTCGACCGGGGCCATGTCGGCCAGATCGCCCTCGAAGGAGGTGCCGGCGCTCGGCAGGGGCTCGGGAAGCAGGGCGTCCTCGCTGGTCTCGAGGACCACCGGGCCGTCGTCGGCACGCAGCACCGAGAGATCGTCGTGCTCGACAGCCGCCGGGGCGGCCGAAGCCTCGTTGCGCTCGGGACGGTCCTCGGGGGCGTCGCCCAGCTCCACCAGGCCCGCCTCCACCAGAGCCTTCACCCGCCGGGACGCGGCCAGGTCGGTCTGTTCGAAGTGGTCGCCCAGGTCCCGGACGGTCAGGCCGCTGCCGATCACGGCGAGGGTCCGCCAGTGCTCGGCGGAGACGGTGGCGGTCTCGCCCTCGATCTCCGCCACGAAGCTGACCCAGCTCTGCACCGAGGGAACCACCGCCTCGACCTCGTGCCACTCCCGGACCAGCTCCTCGGCGCTGCCGATGGCGTCGTCGACCGCGGTGGGATCGGACGGGTCGTCGGGTGCTTCGTCGTCCTCGAAGGCGAACGACCCCGACTCGAAGCGGAGCAGCTCGAAGACGACCTCGGCGGGTTCGGTGGCGTGGGGTGAAGAGCTCACCGCGCCGCCCACGATCTGGCCGTCGCGGAGCCACACGTCGCCCGTGCGGTCGACGCCGGACACGCCGAGACGACCGGACTTCGAGGTGCCGGCCAGCAGGCGGAGCACGTCGGGCAGTGCAAACGATTGAAGGTCACCCTGTAGGGCCACGGGGTCCTCCTAGAGACGGTGGCGTCGGAACTTGGCGGGTAGTTCAATCGGCACGAAACACCACGAATGAAGGTGTTTCTCGTTCGAGCCGCCCGATTCGGTCTAGCACCGCCTCCGGCCGCCGAAAACCCTCACGACCTGGCGGCCCTCGCCATCACCGACACATCGGGGTCGGTGCCGGTCCAGCGCTCGATGGTGAGCGCGGCCTGGTGCACGAGCATCCCGAGCCCGTCGACGCATCGGGCGCCGCGCTCAGCGGCGACGGTCAGCAACGGCGTGCGAAGCGGCTGGTAGACGAGGTCCACGACCACCTGGCCGGGTCCGAGCCGGCCCGGATCCACCGGTAGCGGGCTGGTGGACCCGGCCTCGGCGCCCATGCCCACCGACGTGGCGTTCACCACCAGATCGGCGGGGGCGACGTCGGCGGCCTCCCCGACCCGGCCGACGGCTCCGGCCAGCCCGGCTGCGACCTCAGCTGCAGACGCGGTGCGGTTGACCACCGCAACGTCGGACGCCCCGGCTTCGGCGAGGGCGTGGACCACCGCTCTGGCCGCACCGCCGGCTCCGAGCACCACGCACCGGGAACCGGAGACCTCGAGGCCCTCGTCGACCCGGAGCGAACGGACCAGACCGTGCCCGTCGGTGTTGTGGCCGACGAGGGCCCCCTCGACCCACGAGATCGAGTTCACCGCTCCGAGCGCGGCGGCGGTGGGCGTGACCTCGTCGAGGTGCGGGATCACCGC
>JAAZBK010000388.1 GCA_012513855.1 Acidimicrobiales bacterium | reverse complement strand
GTGCGAACCGTCGACGACGGCAGCTTCGCCGGCGCCCGGGCCGTGGCGGCGTGGGCCGCCGACCCCGAGGGTTCGGTTCCGGCCGGCGGGGAGCCGTCGGGCGATCAGGTGCCGTCTCCCGGCAACGAGTGGGGCCGGAGCTACCAGCCCGACCCTGCGCTAGCGCCGCTGTACGACGCGGCCCAGGAGCGGTTCGTGGCCGCGTTCGACGCTCTGCACCCCCTGTCCCTCGGCTCCGCCTGATTCCCTCGCCCCCGCCGGGCTACCGGTTGGCGTGCTGCCAGGCGACGAGGGTGGTCCGGAACGCGGCGTCGTAGGCGTCGTAGCGGGCGCGCAGCTCCGGGCCGGGCCAGTCGTCCGGCAGCAGCTCGGGCGGTAGCAACGGGTCGGCCTGGAAGTGGCGCAGCACGGCGGCCGACACCACGAAGCCCTCCGCTAGCGACGCCGGGTCACCCGACTCCAGCGGCGGGAGGAGCCCTTCGATCTCCGCAAGCAGCAACCCGGCCCGGCCGGCCCAACCACGGAGGTCCCAGAGGGAGTCGGCCAGGTCCACCGGCCGGTCGGGGCGTGCGATGAAGGCACCGACGGGACCGAGGTCGCAGGGGTCGACGGTTCGGGTCAGGTTGTCGGGGCGGGCCCAGACCCCTTCTCGCAGCTCGCCATAGCGGAGACCCGACATGGTGGCCCGGAACTCGACTCGCTCCGACTGGGGCCGGGCATCGCCGGTGACCACGAACATCTGCCAGTCGCCGTCCCATGGCTGGGTGGTCCCCCTCCGAGATCGGGCCTGCCGGTCCTGGCGGGCGAGGAGCGTCGGGCCGACCAGTCGGTAGCCGTCGCCGGTGGCCTCCAGCTCGCCGGCCGTGACCATCCTCGACATGGCCACCCGAGCCGTGCCGGGCGCGATTCCGAGCAGCTGCGCAGTTCCCACCAGCGATCGGGTCGGCAGCTCTGGCGGGGTGGACCCGAGCAGGGTCGAAGCGATCACCGACCGGGCCGTGAGCCGCTTCGCCCCCAACCGCCGGTAGAGCTCAGCCGAGCTCATGTTGTGGTGACGTTACAGGTCGACATCATCTGGTTGGACAACGTAACATGGGGTCATGGCCGAAGCAGCCACCGTCGAAACATCCACCGCCGAAGCTGGCACCACCGAAGCACCCCCGAGCCCGTGGGTCACCGGGGGCATGGTCCCCCCGCCCGACCTCCTCCCCGACGTGTTGCCCACCGCGCGCCTCACCGCGTCGGCCAAGGCGGTACCGGCGGTGCGCGAAGAGCTGCGCCGGATCGCCAGCTGGCGCAACGCGTGGACGGTCGCCTGGCTCTGGCTCGCCATCATCGCCATGTTCGCGGCGGCCACGGTGGTCGACCACCCGCTGGGCTACGGCGCGCTGTGGCTGTTCATGGGCCCGATGTTCGCCCGGCTGGCCATCCTCGGCCACGAAGCGGCCCACCGCCTCCTCTTCCGCAACCGCAAGGCCAACGACTTCGTGGGCAGGTGGCTGCTCGACCATCCCGCCTTCGTGCCGTTCGACATCTACCGGCGCTCCCACTTCGCCCACCACAAGGACGAGTTCGGTCCCGGGGAGCCCGACATCCCGCTCTACGCGGGCTACCCCGTCCCGGCCGGCTCGTGGCGTCGCAAGCTCCTGCGCGACGCGGTGGGCAACTCGGGGTGGAAGAACCTCAAGCCCCTCCTCCGGTCGCTGCAGACCAAGGCCGGCCGTCCCATCGGGCTTCGCATCGTGGGAACCCAGGTCGTGATCTTCGCGGTGATCTGGGCGGCAACCGGTAGGTGGTGGCTGTACTTCATCGGCTGGTTGTTCCCGTGGATGACGGTGTGGCGCGTGCTCAACCGGCTGAGGGCCATCGCCGAGCACGGCGGCATGCAGCGATCCGACGACCGGCGGGAGACCACCCACCACATCCGCCAGAGCTGGTCGGCACGGTTCTGGATCGTGCCGTACCGGACCGGCTGGCACCTGGCCCACCACGCCGACATGGGCGTGCCGTGGCGCAACCTGGCCCGCTACCACCAGGAGCTGGTCGACGCCGGGTGGGTGGTGCCGGATCTGGAGCACCGCAGCTACCGGGCGTTCTGGAAGGCGTGTTCCTCGGCTGCACCCGCTGAGGCCGCCTGACCTACGGTCGGCGGGTGGAGCAGTTGCTGGTCGACCTCGGGGCGGTGCCTGCGGTTGCTCGGGCGCTCCAGAGGGAGCTCCGCGACCGGCACCGCGAACCCCATCGCGGCTACCACGACCTGGAGCACGTCGCCGAGGTCGTGGCCGAGGTCGGACGGCTGTTGCCCTTCGAGCCGTTGGCCGATCCCGTTGCGGTGACGCTCGCGGCCTGGTTCCACGACGCCATCTACGAACCCACCGCCGGACCGGGCGAGTCGGAGTCGCTCAGCGCCGACCTAGTGGTCGATCGGCTACCCGCCTTCGCCACCACCGACCGGGATCCGCTCGCCGAGGAGGTGGCCCGCCTCGTCCGGTTGACCGCCGGCCACGACCCG
>JAAZBK010000387.1 GCA_012513855.1 Acidimicrobiales bacterium | reverse complement strand
TGATCTCGCTCCTGCCCGCCGACGTGTCGACCCTCGCCGAGCACCACGCCGTCGATGACGTGGTCAGCCACCTCGACCGCCAGGACCAGCGCACGCTCCTCGCCTTCCCGCGCGGCACCAGCACCGCGGCGATCGAACCGGGTGAGACGGCACGGTCGACCGAGGTCGCCGGCGAGTCGTGGACCCTCGGGGTGTCGGGGGCACCGACCGGCCGGACCTACCGGGTGGAGGCGTCGTTCGCCGCTCTGGAGGAACCCTTCGAACCGTGCACCGTCCAGCTCGGCGACACCCAGCTCGACGAGACCTCCTGGAGTTGGGACGACGCCGACCAGATCTTCACCACCGAGGTGGAGCTGGCCGGCGCCGACCTCGTGGTCGAGGCCTGTTGATCGCCTCGTCGCCCGCGCCTCCTCGCGAGCGCGGGCCGATGAGGTCAACCGGTGTAGGAGGCGGTGCCGCGGTAGGGCCGGGCGGCCGGGGCGGGACGGGCCCCCGACTCGCCTGCGATCCCACCGGGGTCCTGGGTCGAACCCGAGCCGAGCTCGTCGGATGGATCGCTGGCGCCGGGCGTCGTCGGGATCGTTCCTGCTGGTCCGTCCGATTCCCCAGGATCGTCGGGATCGCCTGGATCATCGACATCATCGGGGCGATCGACGTCGTCGGACCCCGTCGACCCGTCGGGCGGGTCGGTCTGATCGGGAACGGACGACCCCGGGGGTCCGGTGGTCGACGAGGAGGAGACCGGAACGGTGACGCCGGGCGTCCAGGGCCTGGTGGGCGGCCCGACCGGAGGAGGTCCGACCACCGCCGGGGTCTCGGGTCCACCTCCTTCCCACACGTAGAGCATGTAGATGCCCATCACACCCGAGCGAGGCCGCTCGTTGGCGTAGGTGGCCTCGAAGTAGAGCACCTGACCCGCGGTGAGCTGCTCGTGGGTGCGGCACGCGGTGATCGCTTCGAGGGGCGGATCGTCGGGGTACATCTCCGGCGGCCCCATGCCGACGATGACTTCGTCGGCCACCTCGGTGGTGGTCGGTGCAGCCACGGCGTCCTGCCCGTGATCGTGCATCGTCGTGGTCATGGTCATCGTCGTGGTCGGACCGTGATCGTGCATAGTCGTGGTCGTCGTCGTGGTCGGACCGTGATCGTGCATCGTCGTGGTGGTCATCGGTGGGTCGTCGTCGGGATGCTCGTGGGGCACCTCGCCGAGCACCAGCTCGTTTCGACATAGGAGCCGACCGCTGTCGTCGTACAGGTCGGTGTAGAGGCCGCCGTTGTGGATGTGGCCACCGGCCCCCACGAGAACGCCGTCGTTCAGGACGGTGAGGTAGTGGCCCTGGCTTGCTCCATGCACACCCCGCGGAGGACAGCCGGATCATCGGGATCCACCCAGCTCGGCACCGTGACCCTTCGTCCGGTGACACCGCCCAGCGAGATCGACCTCTCCGATCCGCTCTCCCCCGACAGGAACGTGACCATCGGCGCCTGGTACCGGTAGTCGACCTCGGTCTCGGCCCACTCGTCGCATCCCTCGACTTCGACGGTGAAGGATCCACCGACCGGAACCGACGTGGCCGACGCCACGATGAGCCCGTCGGCACCGGCCGGTGCCGCTACGGCCACCAGGCCGATCAGCGAGATCGCGAGCGTTGCCAACAGAACGGTGGATCGCCGTACCGCCATGTCATTCCCCTTCCGCGCCAACGGTCCGCCTTCGAACCGATCGCGAGTCTGCCAGACGAGTCCGGCCCTTGCCCCGACGCCGCCCACCGGGCACGGGGCGACGCGCTCGGATGCCGAGCGGTCCTCGTCCCCCGCCCCGAGCGGCAACACTGACGGGCAAGCCGACGAAGTCTGAGGAGATGGAACGAATGCAGCTCACCGGTACGGGCCTCTGGAGCGCGGGCCTGCGCTACGGCGACAAGGCGGAGGCCGCCGAGGCGGCGGCCGAGCTCGAGGACCTCGGCTACTCCGCGCTCTGGGTGCCCGACGTCGGCGGAAACCTGTTCGCCGCCCTCGAGAACCTGTTGGCAGCCACCCGCCGCACGGTGATCGCCACCGGGATCCTCAACATCTGGATGCACGAACCTGCCGAGACCGCCGAACGGCACCGAGCGTTGGAGACCGCCCACGGAGCGAGGCTCCTGTTCGGGCTCGGCGTGAGCCACGCACCTCTGATCGACTCCACCACGGCCGAGACCTACGCACGCCCGCTCGCCAAGATGCGCCAGTACCTCGACGACCTCGACGCCCTGCCCGACCCGCTCCCCGTAGGTTCGCGGGTCCTCGCGGCCCTCGGCCCGAAGATGCGCGAGCTGGCGGGCAACCGATCGGCCGGCGTTCACCCCTACCTCGGCACCCCGGCCCTCACCCGCATCTCGCGCGAGGAGCTGGGTCCGGGACCCCTCGTGGCGCCCGAGCAGGCCGCCGTGCTGTCGACCGACGTCGATCACGCACGGCGGGTGGCGCGGGACCACCTATCGCGCTACCTGGTCCTGCCGAACTACGCGCGGAGCATCGTGCGGGTGGGCTTCGACGAGGCCGACCTGGCCGACGGCGGCAGCGACCGGTTGGTCGACACCCTCGTGGTCCACGGCGACGAGGCGGCGATCGCCGGGCGGGTGGCCGAGCACCGCGAGGCGGGAGCCGACCACGTGTGCGTCCAGGTGCTGAGCGACGATCCGGTCGCCCTCCCGCGTGAGGAGTGGAGGCGGCTGGCCCCGGCTCTGGTCGCTGGCTGAAGAAGCACACGCACGTCTCCGATCGGCCGATTTCCACGATCAGCGTGCGGTGCACCACCCAGCATGACGAGATCTGGCCTAGTTGAAGTCGTGTTGATGGTGTGTTCGCACGGATCGTGCGGATAATCGATGTCACTTGCCGCGCGGCTGCGTGAGTTCATCGCGTTCGCCTCGATCCCCCCGGGAGTATCAACGATGCGATCCGTTCGCGACCACCAGCTGCTGTCCCCCGCGCGCCATCGGCCGGTCCGGAGGTT
>JAAZBK010000386.1 GCA_012513855.1 Acidimicrobiales bacterium | reverse complement strand
GAGCAGCAAGCCCATCGGACGCAAGAGGGACCAGAAGTGAGCGACCACGATCCCGCCCCGGCCCTGGTGGCCCGCGGCTTGACCAAGACCTACGACGGGGTGGTGGCCCTCCAGCCCCTGGACCTCACCGTCGAGACCGGACGATCGGTGGCCCTCATCGGCCACAACGGTTCGGGCAAGTCCACCTTCCTGCGCATGGCTGCGGGCCTGCTGGAGCCCACCGGTGGCGACCTGGAGATAGCCGGGTTCGAGGTCGGCGAGGTCGAGGCCCGCGCCACCACCTCGTTCCTGCCCGACGACCCGGTGCTCTACGACGACCTGTCGCTGCGCGAGCACGTCGAGTACGTCTCCCGGCTCCACGGCGGCGACGGCTGGGACGACTACGCCGAGAACGTGTGCGAGCGGCTCGGGCTCACCGACCGCATCGAGGACCTCCCGGTGAAGTTCAGCCGTGGCCTCCGCCAGAAGACGTCGATCGTGCTGGCGCTGGTGCGGCCGTTCTCCCTGCTGCTGGTCGACGAACCCTTCGTGGGACTCGATCAGCCCGGCAAGGTGGTGCTGCTGGAACTTCTCGACGAGGTGCGTTCCGACGGGGCCGCCACCCTGGTGGCCACCCACGACCCGGCCTACGTCGACCGCGTCGACCGCAGCATCGCGCTGCGCGACGGCGAGGTGGTCTTCGACGGAACGGCATCGATCGAGCAGGTCCTCAGCCTCGTCGGCGGCTGACCCAACCGGCCCAGAGATCGGCGTCAGGCAGAGGTCGCGCTGGCGGGTGCGTCGAGAGCCCGACCTCCCGCGGTGGATGGCTCCAACACCACGACGGGATCCAGGCGGTGGGCGTAGCGCCGCATGGTGGTCAGCAGGGCCCGGCCGGTGAGGAGGATGACCACCGCGTTCACGAACGCGCCGGCCGCGTCCCACGCGAACGACGTCGCCACGTAGAACGACCAGTAGTGGTGCAGGGTCTCGGCCAGGCTCAGCCCGGGCTGCCAGCTCAGCTCGCTGCCGTCGCGGACGAAGGGCCAGAACCAGAGGTTCATGATGGCCCCGAAGATGAACCCCCACGCCCAGCCGTAGGCGGCCAGGGCCACCACCTCGACCCGGGCGGGCAGCCGGCGGGTGGCGCGCCCGACGAAGCCGGCGCCCGCGCCCATCCAGCCGAGCACCAGCATCTGGAAGGGAAGCCACGGTCCGATGCCGCTCGACAAGATGGCGGCCACCACGAACGCGGTGAGCCCGAGCAGCATCCCGAAGCGGGGACCGAACGCGGCGCCGGCCAGCACCACCATGAAGAAGATCCCGCTTCCTCCACCCGGGAGGTCGAGCAGCTTCATCAGTCCGGACAGCGCGGAGAGCATCCCCAGCAGGGCGACGGTGGCGCCGTTCATCGTTCCCCGACGGACCTCGAGGGTCACCGCCGCCACGGCGAGCCCTCCCACGAGCGCGGCGATCATCGGCGCGTCGCCGCTGTGGGCCTCGGCGGGCAGGGTGTCCGACGGGAGCCAGAAGGGGTAGAGGAACGCGGCCACGCCCACCACCAGCACCAGGAGGTAGACGGCGCCGGTGCGCGACCGTTCGAGGGCGCGGGGCCCGTAGCGGGCGCCGGTCACGAGGGCTGTGCCCGATCTCGGGCGGCCACGACCTCGGCCAGGGTCAGGAACGGGGGCAGCACCCGGAGCACCTGCGGAGCGAACAGCGACCCGGCCAGCACCTTGCGCGCGTCGCCGGAGGCCACCACCTCGCCGTCGCCGAGCACCACCACCCGCGTGGCGACGCGGGCCGCCAGCTCCACGTCGTGGGTGGCCAGCACCACCGCGCCCCCGCCGTCGCGGTGTTCGATCAGCGCGGCCTCCAGCGCGTCGAGGGAAGCGGCGTCGATCCCGCGGGTGGGCTCGTCGAGCACCAGCACCGGCGCACCCCCCACCGCCACCGCGGCGATGGCCACCCGTTGCCGCTGGCCGACCGACAGGCTCCGAGGATGGCGAGCAGCCACGTCGTCCAGGCGCAGTGCTGCCAGCCAGCGGTCGACCTCGTCCGGGTCGTTGCGCTTCAGAAGTCGCAAGGTCGCCTCCAACTCGGAGCGGACGGTCTCGGCGTAGAGCAGGGAGTCGGGCTCCTGGGGCACGTAGGCCACGGGGACGGTGGCCGTCACCGATCCGCTCGACGGAGCGTGGGCGCCCACCAACGTCCGCAGCAGCGTCGTCTTGCCCGAGCCGTTGCGGCCGAGCAGCGCCACGATCTCGCCGGCGTGGACATCGAGGTCGACGCCGGCCACCACGGTGGCGGCGCCGTGGCGGGCGGTGACGCTTCGGGCGGTGACCAGACGCTCGCCACCGGCGGCTGCTCCGGGAGCGACCGACCCCGGGATCGACCCCGCGGTCGAGCCCGGGATCCGTTTGACGGCGACGTCATCGGACCAGGTCGGGCTGCCGTGACGGCGCAGCGCCTTGCGGGCGTCGCGCACCGTCAGCGGCGGCGGATCCCAACCGAGCAGGTGGCCCAGGCGGGTGACCACCGGGGCGCCGGGAAGGTCGGGGAGCACGAGCGAGGGTTCGCCGTCGGCCGTGATCGATCCGTCGGTCAGGGCCACGGCGCGGTCGGCGAGGGGGGCCGCTCGTTCCAGTCGGTGTTCGGCTACGAGGATGGTGGTGCCGAGGTCGTCGTTGAGCCGGCGGATCGCACCGAGGACGTCGTCGGCGCCCTGGGGGTCGAGCATCGAGGTCGGTTCGTCGAGGACCAGCACGCCCGGCGCCGCGGCCAGCGCCCCAGCGATGGCGGCCCGCTGGCGCTCGCCACCGGAGAGGGTGGCGGGCGAACGGTGACGGAGGTGGGCGATGCCCAGCGCGTCGAGCACCTCTTCCACCCGGCGGCGCATGGTGGACTGGTCGAGACCGAGGTTCTCCAGCGCGAACGCGATGTCGTGCTCGACGTGGTCGACCACGAACTGCGCCTCGGGCGACTGGTGGACGAACCCCACCACGTCGGTGAGGTCGCGGGGTCGGGAGGTCGACGTAGACCGGCCCGACACGGTCACCGCTCCCCGGAACGAGCCGCCCGAACTGTGGGGCACCAGGCCGTTGACCGTGCGCAGCAGCGTGGACTTGCCGGAGCCGGAGTCGCCGACCACCAGCACCACCTGGCCCGGGTCGATGGCGAGGTCGACGTCACCGAGGGCCACGGGCCGGTCCGGGTAGGCGAAGGCAACGCCGCGCCACGACACGCCGCCCGGCTCGTCGCCCTGGTGGTGCCCGTGTACGGGGTCCGATGCGGTCATGGGGCCTGACCCGCGGTCTCAGGGGCCGTCTCCAGGGCGGTCGACGTCGTGGAGGTGTCGAGGCTCTGGCCGGCGCCGGGGTCGGGCGGGAGCACCGCCGGCACGGCGAGCAGCGCGATGCACAGGGCGGGCCACACCGAGAACTCGGGGAAGCGGATCGGGCTGGGCCACCAGGTCAGGGAGTCGTGGCCGGCGGCTCGCAGCAGCGACAGCCCGACCGGTGCGGCCACCACCGCGGCCATGACCAAGAGGTCGGTGCGGGTGAGCCGGCGGGGCCGGTAGCGGGTCGGTCCCGACGCACGTGAGGCGACGACGACGGCCGCGGCCAGCCCGGCGAGGCCGGCGAGGCCGGCCGCCACCGCCCACCCCGAGGCCCGACCGATCAGCGCGAGGAAGGCCCCACCGAGGGCCAGCATCGAAGCGAAGCCGAGCCATCCCGCCACCCGGTCCCGAGGTCCTGGCGTGTGGCGGGCGAAACCGCGGGCGTCCATCGACTCCGCCAGGGCCATGGCCCGCTCCAGGCCCGACTCCACGATCGGAACCGCGGTGCGCAGCAGGCGACCGCGGCGGACGACCAACCCGCCCGTGCGGGCGCGGTCGGCCTCACGGGCGCTCGTCACCGCCTGCATCGTGGACGGCACGAAGGCGAGGGCGACGGTGACGATCAGCCCCGGTTCGTGGAAGGCCCGCGGGGTGGCCTGGAGCAGTTCGTGGTGCGACGCCACCGCGTTGAAGGCCCCGAACGCGGCCATCACCCCGACCACCGCGTACGCCTGGCTGGCGGCCGAGAGGACCACGACGCCCTCGATCGACCCGCCGACGGTGAAGCCGCCGAGGATCCGAGGAAGGGTGAACTGGGGGAGCGTGAACCAGGTGTCGGGAGCACCGCCGCCGGGCTCGTGGGTGGTCAGCGCGGTGAGCACTACGCGGAGCACGGCGAAGGCGACCCCGAGCCCGAGCAGCACGGGGAACGCCCGGGCCAGCGTCGAGTCGATGCGGTGCGCAGCCACCACCACGAAGGCCACCGCGATCACGAGGGAGACGTACAGGGGGCTCGGCGCGAGCTGGACGACCGCGGCCGCGGCGATCGCCCAGAGCGACCAGGTGACGGCGTGGAGAGGGCTGGATGTGCGCATGGCCGAAGAGCCGCCGGAAGTTGACCGAGACCGGTAGTTGACCCGAGGGGACGGGCGCTCGTACCGTACGCAGCACGTGAAGGTCGCTGGCAACCCGGACGTTGTCGGCGGTGGTCCCACCTCGGTGGGGCTTCAGGGGAAGTCGGTGAGAGTCCGACGCTGACCCGCAGCTGTAACCGGTCCTGGAGGCCGGAAGCCAGGTGTCCTGCCTCGCCGGCCAGCCCGAAGCCTCGGGCGGGTCAACCCCAATGCACGGATCCCCGAGGAAAGGGATCCAGGAGGAACACATGCGTTCACGTCGCCTTCTCGCCATCGGTCTGGGCGCTGCCCTGGCCGCGCCCGTAGCGGCGCCGTCTCCCGTGGGCGGTGCTCCAACGCGGGTCTCGGTCGAGTCCGTCGCCTGGCTCCAGAGCCAGCAGCAGCCCGACGGCGGCTTCGAGCTCCTCGGCGTGCCCGGGTTCGAGACTGCCGACGCCATCCTCGGCCTGGCCGCGTCCGTCCACGAGGGGGTGTGGGACGTCGGCGACGCCCGCGCCGCCATCCTGGCCTTGAAGAAGGGTTCCGCCGATCCGCTCACCGCGATCGACGCCCTGGTCGACGACGTCGAGGACCCGAGCACCGACGCCGCGGGGGCCCAGGCCGCGAAGGTCGTCGCCCTGGTGGCGGGACCGCTGGAGCTGGACCCGGCCGACTTCGACCCCGCGAACAACAGCGCGGAACCGGTCGACCTGATCGCCCGCATGGACCTCCACCGGGACGAGAGCGGCGCCTACGACTTCGGTGCCCAGTTCAACGGGGCGCTCTACGCGGCCCTCGCCCTCGACGCCATCGACGAGGAGATCCCGTCGGGCCTCATCGCCCAGATCGTCGAAGCCCAGCGGTCGGACGGCTCGTGGAACTACGCCGGCGACCAAGATCCCGACACCGCGGGCGACATCGACACCACCTCGCTGGCGCTGCTCTCGCTGGCAGCCGCACAGCTCGGGACCTCCGACGCCACCGTTCTGGCGGGCGTGAGCTACCTGGCGTCGGGACAGCAGGCCAACGGTGCCTGGCAGTTCTTCGGCGCCGACGACCCGAACTCCACCGCCATGGCCTCCATCGCGCTGAGCGGGCTGAAGCTCGATGTCACCGACCCGAGCTGGGGCCAGAGGTTCGGCGCCGCGGTGCCCAGCACGGCGTCGCCCTACGCGTGGCTCCACTCGCAGGAGAACGCCGAGGGCCGGGTGCTCAGCCCCAACGACGAGTACGGCATCAACACGCTGGCCACCAGCCAGACGCTCCAGGCCACCGGCAACCAGTGGCACCTCCGCCAGGAGCGGCGCGCCCTGCTCCTGGCCCTCTCCGACATCTTGGCCCAGCCCGGGATGATCGCCGATCCGACCCGGGCCGCCGATCTCGTCCTCGGTGGCAACCCGTCCGACCTCTCGGCCCGGACCGCTGCCGCCCACACCGTCGCCATGTCGGAGAGCGGCCGCATCGCCGCGGCCGAGGAGCTGTTCCAGCGGGCCTTCCAGCGCCCGCTCGATCAGGCGGGCCGTGCGTTCTGGTCGGCCGAGCTGGAGCACGACGCCCGTTCCCGTGTGCTCGCTCGACTGACCGGCTCGCCTGAGTTCTACGAGCGCTCGGGCGGAACCACCGCATCGTTCGTGGAGAACGCCTACCAGGTGGTGCTGGGCCGCGGCCCGGACAACGCCGGTCGGGCGTACTGGGAGGCTCGTCTGGACGACGGAGCCCCGGTCTCGTCGATCGCCCTCGACCTGGTCTCCAGCTACGAGTACCGGGCCAACGAGGTCGACCTCGCCTACCAGAAGATGCTGGGCCGCGACTCCGACGCCGCGGGTCGCCAGTTCTGGGCGGATCGCCTCAAGCTCACCCGGGTGGAGGCGATCCTCGCCGGCATCGGCGGTTCCGCCGAGTTCTACGAACTCCACATCTGAGGCCGCGGTCGTGAACCGGATCATCGGTCGGTCGGGGGCTCGAGCCCTCGTCGCGACGCTGTGCATGCTGATCGGTCTGG
>JAAZBK010000385.1 GCA_012513855.1 Acidimicrobiales bacterium | reverse complement strand
GTCAGCCCAGCAGGTGGAGTCCGCTCGGACCGATGGACGACTCCGGACGGGACAGGTCGACCACGAAGTCGGTGCGGTGGCCGGGGAACACGTAGCGGGCGTGGAGCACCGCCCGGTCCGAGCGGTCTCGGGTGGTCCTGGTGCAGACGAGCACCGGCGAACCGGCCGGGATCGCCAACAGCGCGGCATCGTCGGCGTCGGCCGCGTCGGCCCCGATGGTCTGGGTGGCTCCGCCCAACGCCACCGGCAGGAGGTCGTAGAACGACCGCTCTGCCAGCTGGTCGCGGGTGAGGCCGGCTGCCAGGTCGAGCGGGCACCACACCGTCACCCGGGCGAAGGGCTCGCCGTCGGCCAGGTTCACCCGGTGGACCATGAGCGCTCGGTCGACGCCGAGCACCGTGCGGGCCTCGGGTGGCGCTTCGACCTCGCCGAAGTCGAGGATCCGGCGCTCCGAGCGCTTCCCCTCGGCTTCGAGCTGGGATTCGATGGTGGCCAGGTGGGCCAGGGGCTGGCGCACCGCGTCGCCGGCCACGAACCAGCCGAACCCCTGGCGGGAGCCGACCAGGCCCTCGTCGCGCAGCGCCTCGAGCGCCTTGCGGATCGTCACTCGTGAGGCGCTGTACTCTGCCGACAGGGTCGCTTCGGACGGCAGCAGCCGCCCGGCGGCGTACTCGCCGGCCGCCAGCCGGGACCGCAGGTCCGATGCGATTTCGCGGTAGCGGATGGTGCGCACTTGTCTCATAGTTGTATGCTTGGTGGCGGAGCGCAAGCCCGTCTCGCGCTCGACAGTTCCCACGACACATCTCACGCACACGAACCGCTACGCCGAGGAGCCCCATCATGGCCGTGACCGCAACCACCCCCGTCGAACTCGTCGAGGCCGTCTACGCCAAGCTCCCCGAGCGCATCGCCACCGGACGCGAGCGGCTCGGCAAACCCTTGACCCTCACCGAGAAGGTGCTGGTCAACCACCTGCGCGACGCCGCCCAGGGCGGTCTCGAGCGTGGCATCAGCTACACCGACTTCGACCCCGACCGCATCGCCATGCAGGACGCCACCGCCCAGATGGCGCTGCTCCAGTTCATGACGGCCGGCCTCCCCGAGGTGGCCGCGCCCACCACCGTCCACTGCGACCACCTGATCCAGGCGAAGGTAGGTGCCAGCATCGACCTCGGCGTGGCCATCGACACCAACAAGGAGGTCTACGACTTCCTGGAGAGCGTGTCGGCCAAGTACGGCATCGGCTTCTGGGGGCCGGGCTCGGGCATCATCCACCAGGTCGTGCTGGAGCAGTACGCCTTCCCCGGCGGAATGATGATCGGCACCGACTCCCACACGCCCAACGCGGGCGGCCTGGGCATGATCGCCATCGGCGTGGGCGGCGCCGACGCCGTCGACGTCATGACCGGGTTCCCGTTCAACGTGCGGTTCCCGAAGGTGATCGGCGTGCACCTCACCGGCTCGCTCTCGGGTTGGAGCTCCCCCAAGGACGTCATCTTGGAGGTGGCCCGCATCCTCACCGTCAAGGGCGGAACCGGCGCGGTGGTCGAGTACTTCGGCCCCGGTGCAGAGAGCATCTCGGCCACCGGAAAGGCCACCATCTGCAACATGGGCGCCGAGATCGGTGCCACCACCTCGATCTTCGCCTACGACGACACCATCGACGCCTACCTCCGGGCCACCCGCCGCGAAGCCATCGCCGACGCCGCCAAGGGCGTGGCAGACCACCTCCGCCCCGACCCCGAGGTCTACGCCAACCCCGCCGACCACTACGACCAGGTCATCGAGATCAACCTGGACGAGCTCGCTCCCCTGATCAACGGCCCCCACTCGCCCGACTTCGCCCACAAGGTGTCCGAGATCGGCACCGACGCCGCCGAGCAGGGCTGGCCGCTGGAGATCTCGGCCGCCCTCATCGGTTCGTGCACCAACTCGTCCTACGAGGACATCACCCGGGCGGCGTCGATCGCCCGCCAGGCCTCAGCCCAGGGTCTGCGGGCCAAGACCAAGCTGCTGATCACGCCCGGTTCCGAGCAGGTGCGCGCCACCATCGAGCGCGACGGTCTGCTGGCCGACCTGGAGGCCATCGGCGGTGAGGTGCTCGCCAACGCCTGTGGCCCCTGCATCGGCCAGTGGTCCCGTCCCGACATGGATCCCGAGACGGTCAACACCATCGTCAACAGCTACAACCGCAACTTCCCCAAGCGCAACGACGGTTCGCCCAACACCCTCAGCTTCGTGACGTCGCCCGACACCGTCATCGCCCTGGCGCTGGCCGGCCGGCTCGACTTCAACCCGGCCACCGACACGCTCACCTCCGAGTCGGGCGAAGAGGTGAAGCTGTTCGAGCCCGAGGGCGTCACGCTTCCCGAGCAGGGCTTCGACCCCGGCGAGAACACCTTCGTGGCTCCCCCGGCCGACGGCAGCACGGTGGAGGTCCAGGTGTCGCCCGAGAGCGACCGCCTCCAGCTCCTCACCCCCTTCGAGGCCTGGGACGGCAACGACTTCGTCGAACTGCCGCTCCTGCTCAAGGCCCAGGGCAAGTGCACCACCGACCACATCTCGATGGCCGGCCCGTGGCTCAAGTACCGCGGCCACCTGGAGAACATCTCGGGCAACCTGTTCCTCGGCGTGATCAACGCCTTCGACGGGGTCGACGGCTTCGGCAAGGACCCGGTCGACGGCGAGACCCGCCGCTTCCCCGAGATCGCCAAGCACCTCCACGAGGAGGGCGTGAGCTGGGTGGCCGTCGGCGACGAGAACTACGGCGAGGGATCCTCCCGTGAGCATGCCGCCATGGAGCCCCGGTTCCGCGGCGCCAAGGTGATCCTGGTCCGCAGCTTCGCCCGCATCCACGAGACCAACCTCAAGAAGCAGGGCGTCCTGCCGTTCACCTTCGCCGACCCCGCGGTGTACGACCAGATCGGCGAGGACGACAAGCTCTCGTTCCTCGGCCTGGCCGATCTCGCCCCCGGCCAGCCGGTTCGGGCCGAGATCGTCAAGCCCGACGGCTCCAAGGTGCCGTTCGAGGTGAACCACACCATGAACGAGGAGCAGATCGAGTGGTTCCGCGCCGGCGGCGCCCTCAACATCATCCGCCAGAAGATGGAAGCCCGCTGATGAGCCCTCGCGGTCGCAAGGGCGGCGGTTCCCAGGGGGCCGGCTCCAAGGGCGCCGGTTCCAAGGAGGTCAGCTCCGAGGAGATCGACGCCAACCTCGCCCTGTTCGCGGCGTGGAGTCGCCAGGAGGACGAGCGCGAGCGGGAGTCCCGCCGAGCGGCCAAGAAGGTGCGCGACGACGAGCGCAAGGCTCAGGACCTGGTCAAGGCCAAGGACACGGCCGCCGCCGAGCTGAAGCGTCTCCGCAGCGACAGCCGGGCGTCACCGGAGCAGAAGGCCGCGGCCGACGCTGCCTACCGCGAGGCCCTGGCGGCGGTCGTGGCCGCCGAGACCGGCGAGGCTCCCGACTGGGCTCCTCCACCCGCGGAACCGGCCGAGACAGCCGAGACAGCCGAGTCGGCCGAGGCCGGACAGCCCGAGGCCGGACAGCCCGAGGGCTCCGACGGCGGTGAAGCCGGCGAACCCAGCGGTGAAGCCGGCGAAGCCGACGGCGGTGACGCTGCTGATGGGACCGGCGAACCTACTGCCAGCGAACCAGCCAGCGGTGACCAAGCTGCCACCGAACCAGCCGAGGATGAGCCGACCGACGGGTGATCCCCGGCCGGCGCCGGTACGGCGTACTGTCACCGTCATGTCCAGCACGAACAGCTTCGAGCCGAACCCCGCGACCCCGCGCCGGCGCGGCGTCCTCGCCCTACTCGCCGTGTTGGCGTTCGTATTCGCTCTCGCCTCGTGCGGCGTGGAGGGGAGCGATGCTGCCGGCGGCTCCGGCGGCGACGACACCACCTCCACCACGGCCGACGAGGGTGACGGAGGTGACGAGACCACCAGCACCACCGAGGATGACGGCGGCGACGGAGACGACGACACCACCACGACCACCGAGGACGATGGTGGAACCGATGGCGGCGACGAGGGCGGCGGGGGCGACGACACCACGTCGACCACGTTCGGCTTCGACGACAGCGACGGAGCGATCCGCGACGCGCTGATCAAGGGCTTCGAGTCGGCGGGCATGACCACCGCCCAGGCCACCTGCCTGGCCGACGGCTACCTCGACCTGGGGATCACCTCCCCCGACGCCGGCGAGAACCTCGACATCATGGCGATGATGGACCTGTTCAGCCAGTGCGGGATCTCCATGGAGGACCTCGGCGGCATCGGTGCCGGTCTCGGCGCCGAGCTGGGCGCCTGAACCAGGCTCGGATCGACCTCCGCTAGTCGCTGCCGGGGCGTCGATCGTCCTCGGCGTAGATGTCGCCGCGGTAGCCCGCGGGCAACGACCGCCTCAGCTCTTCGGGCGTGGGCTCGTGGCGCACCCGGGCCTCCTCGGGCAGGAGGTCCATGATGGCGGTCATGATCCGCTTGGTGTCGGCGTCGAGGCTCCGGCCCTTCAGCTCCACCGGTGGTCCGACCCGGATCCGGATGGTGGGCGGGTGGCCGATGGCCAGCAGGTTCGGCGTCTTGGCGTTGCGCGGCCAGGCCTTCTCGGTTCCCCACAGCCCGATCGGGATTATCGGCGCTCCGGTTAGGCCGGCCAGCTTGGCGGCGCCCCAGCGACCCTTCAGCTCGGGCTCGAAGAACGCCATCCCCCGGGGGATGGTGCCCTGGGGCATGATCGCCACCACCTCACCGGCAGCCAGCGCGTCGGCTGCCGCGGCGAGCGGCTCGTCGGACCCCGAGCCCCGATCGACCCGGATGCCACCCAGCGCCGACACGACCTGGCCGACGACGGGAGCGTCGAAGACCTCCTTCTTGCCGAGGAACCGAACCGGGCGGTCGGCACGGCCCAGCGCGAACCCCACGGCCAGGGGGTCGAGGTAGGAACGGTGGTTGGCCACGATGATCGCCGGCCCTTCGGCCGGGATGTTGGAGACGCCGTCGACGTCGAGGCGGATCCACGGGAACAGCTCGGGTTGGGCCAGCATCTGGATCGCCCGCTGGGGCTCGATTCCGCCCAGCTTGGGGACGGCCGAGGGCACGTCGAAGTGGTGGGCCGGCCACCGGCGCAGCGTGGCCACCACCCTCAGGCGCGGGTCGGGGTTGATGGCGTGTGGGTGCTTGACCGCGCTCAGGAGCGGAAGGTCGTAGATCGAGTCCGAATAGGCGTAGCTGTCCGCCACGTCGACCCCGTTGTCGGCCGCCCAGGCCCGGACAGCAGCGAGCTTGCCCGGTCCCCACACGAAGAAGCCGTCGATGCTGCCGTCGTAGCAGCCGTCGACCTCGCCGTAGCGGGTGGCGATCACCGCGTCCATGCCCAGCGCCTCGGCCAGCGGCGAGACCAGGTCGAACGGCGACGTCGTGGCCATCACCACCGGCCTGCCCTCGTCCCGGTGGCGGGCCAGGAGCACCTTGGCGAACCCGGGGACCGCGTCGACCAGGACCTCAGCGGCCGCCCGGCCCGCTTCCTGAACCACCGCCCGGTCCCAGCCCTTGGCCGCCCGGGCCATCTGGCGGGTGGCCATCATCGACGGCAGGGTCTCGCCGATCACGTCGAAGAGCTTGAACACCACCGCCTCGCCCGGGATCGAGCGGTCGGGCAGGACTCCAGCCCGCTTGAGCATCGTGCTGAACACGGGCCCGCTGGCTCCGCGGAGCAGGGTGCGATCGAGGTCGAAGAAGGCAGCGTCTTGCACGGACGAGAGCCTACGGCCCGGCTCCCCCGCCCGTTCTACGGTCCGGTCCCCCGCTCGTCGAGGGCCGGGGGGGTCAGGCTCGCTGGGGCGGCGTGGAGAGGTTGATCCAGCTCGGGTCGCTGCGGGGGATGTCGACCGAGATGCGGTTCAGGGCGGCGAAGTCGTCGTCGGTGAGCTCGACCTCGGCGGCGGCGACGTTCTGCTCCAGGTAGGTCGTGCGCTTGGTTCCGGGGATGGGCACCACGTCGTCTCCCTGGGCCAGGACCCAGGCCAGGGCCACCTGCCCGGGCGTGCAGCCGCGGGCCTTCGCCACCGCAGTGACGGTGTCGACCACCGCCTGGTTCGCAGCGAGCGCGTCGTCGGTGAAGCGGGGGTTGTTGCGCCGGAAGTCGCCCTGGGCCAGGTCGTCGGTGCTGCCGATGGTGCCGGTGAGGTAACCGCGCCCCAGCGGGCTGTACGGCACGAGGCCGATGCCCAGCTCCCGACAAGTGGGGATGATCTCGGCTTCGATGTCTCGGCTCCACAGGGAGTATTCGCTCTGGAGGGCGGCGATCGGGTGGACGGCGGCCGCCCGGCGGAGGGTGTCGACCGATGCCTCCGACAGCCCGAGGTGGCGGACCTTGCCCGCTTCGACCAGCTCGGCCATTGCTCCGACGGTCTCTTCGATGGGCGTGTCGGGGTCTGGCCTGTGCAGGTAGTAGAGGTCGACGTGGTCCAGGCCCAGGCGGCCGAGCGAGCCGTCGATCGACTTGCGCACGTACTCGGGCGTGCCGTCGACCCCGCGCACCATCTGGCCGTCGACGGTCTTGAAGGTGAGCCCGAACTTGGTGGCCACGGTGACCTCGTCTCGACGGTTGGCGATGGCCCGGCCCACCACCTCCTCGGACACCTTCGGCCCGTAGATGTCGGCGGTGTCGAGCAGGGTGACCCCCAGGTCGAGGGCGCGCCCGATCACCTCGTCGGGGTCGACGCCGTCGAAGCCGCCGTAGATGGCGCTGAAGCTCATGCAGCCCAGCCCGATGGAGCCGACGGTCGGTCCCGATGATCCCAAGGTGCGCGGAGGAAGCGTCATGGAGACCGACGGTACGCCCATCGCCTCCACGGTGCGGCGCCGATTACGAGCCCGGTTCCGCTCACCGGGAGCCACCGACGCGCCCGCGGGCGCGCCCTCTGGCGCGTTCTGTCGTTGGGCGGATCAGCCGTTGAGCAGATCACACGTTGGGCGAATCAGCCGTTGGCGGATCAGTCGAGCGTCCAGCGGTAGCGGGTCCAACCGTCGACCGGCTTGGCGCCCAGCGACTCGTAGAACTCGATCGACGGGGTGTTCCAGTCCAGCACCGTCCACTCGATCCGGCCGTCGGTCATGGTCCGCAGCCGTTCGAGCAGGGCCAGGCCGTAGCCACGCTTGCGGTGCTGCGGCCGCACGTACAGGTCCTCCAACCAGATGCCCGAGGTGCCGAGCCAGGTCGAGAACGTCGGAAACCACAGGGCCATCCCCGCCACCTCACCCTCAGGAGTCTCTACCAGCAGCACGCGGGCCGCGGGATCGTCACCGAAGAGCTGATCTCGCAGCATCTCCGCCGTGGCCAGCACCTCGTGGCGGGCCTCCTCGTACTCAGCCAGCTCGACGATCAGCCCCAGGATCTCGTCGACGTCGTCGACCGTGGCTTCTCTGATCGTGGCATCCATTCGACGATTGTTGCCTCAGCCCAGGCCGATCACAGCCCCGAGGGTGCTCACCATGCCCGCCACGAGGACCAGCGCGAACTGGCGCTGCTCGGTTCGCAGCGCCTCGAACTGAGCCGTCAGCCGCGTCTCCATCGCGTTCATGTCGCTCTTGACCTCCGAGCGCAGGTCGTCGCGCAGCTGAACCATCTCACCGCGCAGGCCCGTCATGCCCGCCGTGAACTCACCACGCAGCTCACTGCGCACGGTGGCCAGTTCGACCGTGAGCCTCAGCTCGAACCGCTCCGCGATGTGATCGAGGTCGCGCTTGGTCGCCACGTCTGCCCAACCGACGGGCGGAAGGTGCTCCATCATCGTGGCGGCCTCCTCGGGCCCGAGCACCTCCTCGAGCCTCTTGAACAGATGATGCCTTGTCTCCTCGGTGATGGCCACGATGCTCGCTCCGAACTGCTCGATGACGTCCGGGGCCGCGAGGCCCGAGGTGGCACCGACAGCGGTGCGCTCGACTCAGACCGATCCTACCGACGGGTGGTGACGACCGTGGTCGGCGGGCCGGGCCGGCGGATCGTCACTCAGCTCTGAAGGTCACCGTGAGCCGAGGAGGTCTGCGATCTCCTCGAGGGTCCACGGCGGGTTCGCGTGGTGGTCCCGCCAGGTGAGGAACTCGGCCTCGGGACGGGGGAAGCGGCCGAGGTAGCCGCCGGCGCCAGCGAAGACCTCTCCCGTGACACCCTCGGCCAGGTCGCTCGCCAGGTATGCGTAAAGCTGGGCCACGAACTCGGGCGGGCCGGGGTCGAGCGATCCGTGGCGGGTGGCGTCGTCCAGCAGGCCGCGGGCGTGGAGGGCTTCGATGTGCTCCAGGTATTCGTCGCCGGTCGACAGTCGGGTGGTGGCGCCCGGGCACACCGCGTTCACCCGGATCCGGTGCTCGGCCAGTTCGGCGGCCAGGGCGTAGGTGAGGCTGGTTACCGCGCCCTTGCCCGCCGGGTAGCCCGTCCCGCCGTAGGTGCCGGTGAAGGCGTGGGAGCTGGTGGTCACGATCGCTCCCCCACCTCGTTCCACCAGGTGCGGTGCCACCACCCGGCACGCCTCGAAGGTGGTGCGGAGGTGGGCGTCGATCAGGGCGTTGAACTCGTCGCTGGTGATGTTCAGGATCGAGGAGCCCTGCGGTTCAGCCGTGCCAGCGCAGACGATGAGCGCGTCGACGCCTCCCCACGCCTCGACCGCCCGGTCCAGCAGCGCCTGGGCCACGTCGGGGTCGGCCGCCGACCCGGCCACGGCGATCGCGGCCGGACCCGACCCCGATCGTTCTGTCCAACGTTGCAGCGACATTTCGTCCTCGCCGGGTTCGCGTTGCAGCGACAACCCGTCCTGGCCCTGTCCGCGTTGCAGCGACAACTCCTCCTGGCCGTGTCCGCGTTGCAGCGACAACCCGTCCTGATCCTGACCGCGTTGCAGCGACAAAACGTCCTCGTCTTGGTTCTGTCCGCGTTGCAGCGACAACTCCTCCTGGCCCTGTCCGCGTTGCAGCGACAACTCGTCCGGGCGTCGGGTGCGGATCGCGGCTGCCACCGCCTCGGCGGCCTCGCCGTCTCGGCCGTTGACCACCACCGCGGCTCCGTGGGCGGCGAGCGTCTCCGCCACCGCCCGACCGATCCCCTGGGTGGAGCCGACCACGATCACCACGCGGCCCTCGAGCGACTGTTGGGTGTCGGACACATCGGGAGCGACCATCTGGACAGCATGGCCCACCCCGTCACCGTCGAGCAGCGAGCGGCGAGCGGCGAGCGGCGGGCGCCAGGTCTCACCGCCGACCGCCGGTCGTCGACCGGAACCTCGGTCGACCGACAGATCCGGCGGCGTCACCGCTCAGCTGATCAGTCACCACTCAACTGATCCGGTCGCCACTCGACTGACCCCCCTCCGCTCGACGGATCAGGTCACCTCGACGGTCAGCGGGTCAGCGGTCGTCGAGCAGGGTGCGCAGCTTGGTGGTGGTGTTCCAGCTGCGGATGGTCATGTTCTGGTACTCCGGGGTGCCGACGATCTTGTTCATGCGCGACTGGGTCCGCCGGGCGCTCAGCCGCTGGAAGTAGATGACGCCCTTGCCCGGCCACGCCGCGTCGACCTCGTCGCGCAGCGCCACCACCTTCATGGCCTTGGCCGGGGTAAGTGGAGAGCGGAGGAACACCGCGTCGGAGTGATAGGTGTCGGGTTGGGTGCCGAATCCCGGGGGCGCCTTGTCGACGACGTCGGCGAGCTGGCGACGGGTTCGCACCACCACCACGAGCGGTACGCCGAAGCGATCCTCCATCGCCGACTCGATCTGCGGCTCGAGCTCCGACGGCTTGGCGTCGGCGTCGAACAGGACGTTGCCCGACTGGATGTAGGTGCTGACGTTGCCGAACCCGCACGCTTCGAACGCGGCCCGGAGCTCGACCATCGGGACGGGGTTCTTGCCACCGACGTTGATCCCCCGGATGAGCGCGACGTGTCCCTTGCTCGACATGGGCCCGACGGTATCTGCCACCGCCGCAACTGTCCGCGCCATCACCGAGGGCCTCCCAGCATGAGATCACTCTCGTTGCAGAGATGGCTGAAACTCGACCACTTCTGCAACGAGACGTACTTCGGTGGTTCTGGGCGCGGCGGCCCGAGCCGAGAACCGAGCAACCGAGCGACGGGCGACCGGGCGACCGAGGCGATGAGGCTGCGTCGAACCCGGTCCGGGCCGGCGGGCACCACACCCGGACCGCCACCGGACGGCCGGACCAGGCCGAGTCAGACCAGGCCCGGGTCAGACCCGGCTGGCGGGCTTGGCCACCAGGGGCTGGTCGATGCCGGCCAGGGTGTGCTCGCGTGCGGCCCCGAAGGTGAGGTCGCTGGCCGAGTCGGCCAGTTCGGCGACCACGCCCGATGCGAGCACCTCGCCGGGGGCCGCGGCGTCGCAGAGCCGGCAGGCGATGGTGACGTTGCGGCCGATGACGTCGTTGCCGTCGCGCTCCACCTCACCCGCGTGCACCCCGATCCGCAGCTCGATGATGCCGACCGAGTCCGATGCGCCGTTGCCGTCGGCACCGAGCGGCCATGCCGATGCCGCATGCGGGTCGGACCGGTCAACCGATCCGTCGCCTGAAACCGCGCCTGGCACCGAGGCCGAACCCGCCGACGCCGAACCAGACGAGGACGAAGACGAAGACGAAGCACCGTCACCGGACTTAGCCGCAGGCGAGCGGAGGGCGGCCAGCGTCTCCTGGAGCGCCATCGAGAACTGGAGCGCGGCGCGGGCGCTGGTGAAGGTGAGCAGGAACCCGTCGCCGCTTGTCTTCACCTCGGTGCCGTCGTAGCGGGCGAGCAGGTCGCGGACCATCGCGTTGTGGGCCGAGAGCAGCGCATGCCATCGCTGGTCGCCGAGCGACACCGCCAGGCGGGTGGAGCCGACGATGTCGGTGCAGACCACGGTGAGCAGGTCGCCGGATCGGGCGGGGGCCACGGCGGGGTCGCCGGCTCGGCGATCCTGGCTCCGGTCACGGCTCGGCCGGCCACCGCTGCGATCTCGATCGCGGTCCCGGCGTCGGCCGCGGTCCCGATCCCGGCTCCTGCTCCGGTCCCGATCTCCTTTGCGGTCTCCGGGCCCCCGGTCGCGGTGCAGCACGTGGTCGCCGTCGTGGTGGGAACGGCGACCGCCGGCGTCGGCGTCGGTCTCGGCCAGATCCTCGGTGCGCCCGGCCTCTCCGACCACTCCACCGACAGTCGGTACGGGAGGCGACGGCGGAGCAGGCGGCGTTGCCCCGGTCGACGGGGCGGGCGGAGGAGCAGGCGGCGGTGTGGCCCATCCGCGCCGGCCGTAGCCGTAGCCCTCGCCGAGTGAACGGTCGACCGCTTCCGCGGCCCCGTCGATGGCGGCGTTCGCGGTGGCGGTTGCGCCGGCGATGGCTGCGGTGGCGATGGCGGCCGCAGACTCGATCGCTTCCGTCCCGGTCGAGGGGCGGCCACGCCCGTCGGCCTTGCGGCTGGGGCGGGACCGGACGTCGACACCACCCCACATGCCGGCAGCCCGGACGCGGACGACGGGAGCTCCCGGCAG
>JAAZBK010000062.1 GCA_012513855.1 Acidimicrobiales bacterium | reverse complement strand
TTCGTCCACCGGCGGAACGGTGGATCGGGGAAGGTCCCATCGGCTCGCCACGCGGCAGGCCGCGGTCTGGGTTTCACGCTGGGCCCCGACCGCGGCCAGCCGTTTAGCCTCTCCGTCCATGACGGATCTCCTGGTGGTCGGCGGCGGCAAGATGGGCGAGGCACTGATCGGCGGGCTGCTGGCCTCCGGCTGGGCCGACGACGCGCTGGCGGTGGTCGAGCCGGCAGAGTCCCGGCGGGGCGCGCTCAGCGAGGTGTTCCCCGGCGTGCGGGTCGTAGCCTCGCTCGCCGATGCGCCCGCCGCGCCCGCTGCGCTCGTGGCGGTGAAGCCCGACCACGTGGCCTCGGTGTGCAGGGCGTTGGGCGATGCCGGTGTCAAGCGGATCCTGTCGATCGCGGCCGGCGTCAGGCTGGACTCGATCGAGGCCGAGGTGCCCGAGGGGACGGCGGTGGTCCGAGCCATGCCCAACACGCCGGCCATGGTCGGTGCTGGCGCCGCGGCCATAGCCGCGGGGATGGCCGCCACCGACGAGGACCTCGCCTGGGCCGAGGCCGTGCTCGGAGCGGTGGGCACCGTCACCCGGGTGTCGGAATCGCAGCTCGACGCCGTCACCGGGCTCTCCGGGTCCGGTCCGGCCTACGTGTTCCTGGTGGCCGAGGCGCTCATCGACGCCGGCGTGCTCGTGGGACTCGCCCGGCCGGTGGCCACCGAGCTCGCCATCCAGACCCTCCTCGGAGCGTCGGAGCTGCTGGCCAGCGGATCGTCGCCCGCGGAGCTGCGCGCGGCGGTCACGTCGCCCGGCGGCACCACCGCTGCGGGGCTGAGGGCGCTGGAGGCGGCGGGGGTGCGGGCCGCGTTCAGCGATGCAGTGGTGGCCGCCACCGCCCGCAGCCGCGAACTGGGGTGAGGCGGCGACGTCGCCGAAGGGGGACCGCCGAGCGTGGCGCCGTATCCTCGACGGTGCTGTGACGCGCTTCGACACCATCTCCTTCCTCTCCGACTACGGAACCACCGACGAGTTCGTCGGCGTCGTCCACTCGGTGATCCGCCAACTCGCACCCCACGTGTCGGTCATCGACGTCAGCCACCACGTCCCCGAGCACGACGTGCGCTCCGGCGGGCTCACCCTGGCCCGGTCGGCGCAGTACCTCGCGCCCGGCGTCGTGCTGGCGGTGGTCGACCCGGGTGTGGGAACCCAACGCCGGGCCATCGCGGTGGAGGTCGGAGACGGTGCGTCGATCCTGGTGGGGCCCGACAACGGCCTGCTCGCACCGGCGGTGTCGATGGTGGGCGGCGCCACCCGAGCAGTGGTGCTCAGCGAGGAGGAGTTCCACCTGCCCGCTCCCGGCCCGACCTTCGCCGGTCGCGACGTGTTCGCTCCGGTGGCCGCCCACCTCTGCAACGGGGTCGACCTCCTGGAGCTGGGGCCCGAGGTCGATCCGGTCACCCTGACCCCGGGGATGATCCCGATCACCCGGGAGGAGGAGGGCCACCTGATCGCCGAGGTCCTGTGGACCGATCACTTCGGCAACCTCCAGCTCAACGTCGACCCGGCTGAGATCGAGTCCCTGGGCGAACGCATCGAGCTCCGCTTCGACGGTCGGGCCCGCACCGGCATCCGTCGCACCGCCTACGACGAGATCGGGGTGGGCGAGGTCGGGCTGGTGGTCGACTCCTACGGCCTGATGTCGCTGGCCGTCAACCGGGGCTCGGCCGCCGAGGAGCTGGGGATCGCCACCGGCGACGAGGTCAAGATCGTGCTGGGCGAGGCCGGCGACGACATCGATCCCGGTCCCACCGGCGCGGTCACCTCGGTCACGTTGGGAGCGAAGCCGTGAGGCAGGGCACCACCATCCTCCTGGCCGTCCTGCTGCTCCTCATCCTCGGCGCCGCCACCCTCCAGCTCGTGTTCCTGACCTGAGCTCCCGGCGCCCGGTTCAGAGCCGGGCCGCCATCGAGCTGCGCCGGTAGAGCTGCATCCCGCGGATGTTCAGCAGGGCCGCGATCAGCCAGACGACCGAGCCGACCGCCATCGTGACCACCGGACCGGCGAGCAGCAGGCCGGTGGTCTGGCCCACCGCGATCACCACGAACGGGAGCACCACCGCCCCGCCGAGCTGTTGGGCCTCCTGGGTGTTCTCGACCCGGATCGACACCCGGACCATCACGCCGAGACCTAGGGCCGCTACGGCGGGAGCCAGCCACAGGATCACGATCATCCAGGTGCCGGTGGGCAGGAAGATCCGTCCCATCACCGGCCAGCACACGATGTTCGAGACGATGCAGAACACGGTGAACCCCAGCCAGGAGATGGCGGTGCTCGGGATGAAGGTGCTCAGGAGCTTGGCGACGTAGAGGTCGCGGTCGCTGACGGGCAGGTGCAGGAGGGTCTCGAGGGTCTTGCGCTCCTTCTCGCCGGCGAAGGTGTCGGCGGCCAGCACCGACGACACCATCAAGGGCACGATCAGGAAGAGCGGCGCGACCATGTAGCCGAGCACGAGGATGATCAGTCGCTCGTCGGGCGGGTGAGCGAGGACGGGGTCGGCGAGACCGCCCGGCAGCATCTCGATGAAGCGGTCGACGTCGAGGGAACGCTCCCGTGCCGCCAGCCCGATGGCCGCGGGCAGGATCACCAGCAGCAACGTGGGCAGGAACAGCATCGGCAGCATCAGGGCCCGGGACCGGCGGATCATGCCGAGATCGCGGGCCAGCAGGGTGCGGATGACCGAACGGTTCACGCGGCCGCCCCGCGCTTGGCCCGCGCCTCGATCTCGAAGTAGACGTCCTCCAGGCTCGGTTGCCGGGGCTCGGCGGCGAAGACCTGTTCGCCAGCGGCCACGCACGCCGCCACCAGCGCGGGAACCGATTCGCGCGTGGTCACCCGAGCGAGCACGCCGTCCTCCAGGGGGACCGCCTGCACCACGCCCGGGATCGAGCCGAGGCGGCTCAGCAGGTCGGCCCCGGGAGGCCGGCCCAGCTCGACGCGGACCTCGGTTCCGGTCCAGAGCTCTCCGGCGAGCTGGGTGGGCGTGCCGAACGCGTGGAGGTGGCCGCTGAAGAGCACGGCCATCCGGTCGGCGAGCCGCCCGGCCTCGCCGAGGAAGTGGGTGCACAAGATGACGGTGCGTCCCTGCTCCTGGGCCAGCGAGCCGATGAGGTCGACGACGTCGCGCGTGGCCACCGGATCCAGTCCCGAGGTGGGCTCGTCCAGGAACAGGAGCTCGGGCTCGTGGAGCAACGCCCGGGCCAGGGCCACCCGCTTGCGCTGGCCGGTGGAGAAGCCCTGGACCCGGACGTCGGCCCGGTGGGCCATGCCGAAGCGATCGAGCAGCTCCATGATGCGCGGGGTGGCACGGGCCTCTGGGATGCCGCGGAGACGGGCAACGAACGCGAGGTTCTCGCGAGCGGTGAGGCGCTCGTCGAGCCCGGCGTTCTCGGTGAGGACCCCGGTGCGGGCCCGTAGTTCATCGCCCTGGCGCCAGGGGTCGAGGCCGAGCACGGAAGCGGTGCCGGCGTCGGGTTCGAGGACTCCGTTGAGGAGTCGCATCGTGGTGGTCTTGCCGGCCCCGTTGGGGCCGAGGAGGGCGACCACCTCTCCGGGGCGGGCGTCGATGGTGAGACCGTCGAGGGCCGTTCCGCTCGGAAAGTGGCGGGTCAGTCCCTGGCATCGGAGCACGGCGTCGGTCATTCGCCACCGATTGTGGCAGGCGGGGGTTCGCGCGTTGCGGCTCGGGCCTGCGCGCGACGACCCCGGTGGTGCACTATGGAGGCGAGCCGACCGGCGAGCCGACCCGTCAACACGGTCGGTGAACCGCGGCGCAGTCGAGGTCACCGCGACCTTGCCGCGACGAGGGTCCTGCCCGTCTGCTCGAGTCCCGTCAGATCTTCGGCCGGTCCGCCCTTCCGCCCATCCCTGAGGTGTCCGTGAATCTCGCCAGTCTCATCGAGTCGCACGACGCTGGCTCGACCGCGATCATCAGCCGAGGCCAGGCGACCACTTACGGTGAGCTTCGCGATCAGGTCGGAGCCCTGCGCGGCGGGTTGGCGGGCCTGGGCATCGGCCCCGGCGACCGGGTGGCGATCCTGTGCGCGAGCAACTGGTACTTCGTCACCAGCTACCTGGCCATCCTGGGGATCGGTGCCGTGGCGGTCCCGCTCAACCCGTTGAGCCCCGCCCGCGAGCTGGAACGTGAGCTGGTGGCTGTGGGCGTGCGGGCGATCATGGTCGGTCCGAGCGGTCGGGCCACCGTGGAGGCCCTCAACCGCGATCGCGTGCCGGAGCTGGAGTTCGTCATCCACGGTGAGGCCAGGGACGGGGAGGACCTGCACTTCGACGAGCTGTTGTCGTGTGCTCCGGTCGACCTGGTGTCCCGAGACCACGACGACCTGGCGGTGCTGGTCTTCACGAGCGGCACCGCGGGCTCGCCCAAGGCGGCCATGCTCACCCACGGCAACCTCCTATCCAGCATCGACCAGGTGATCGCGCTGCGAGGCGACGGTGGGAGCAGCCACGACGTCGGCTTCGGCGTCCTGCCGTTGTTCCACATCTTCGGGCTCAACGTCGTCCTGGGAACCGCGCTCAAGGCGGGAGCGGCCATCGTCCTGGTCGAGCGGTTCGACCCCCTCTCGGCCCTCGAGGCGATCCGGAAGCACAGGGTCACGGTGCTCGCCGGTGCCCCCAGCATGTGGGCCACCTGGGCCGCCATGACCGACCTGCCCGACGATTCCTTCGCCACCGTCGGCATCGCCACCTCGGGTGCGGCCGCGCTCGACCCCCACGTGGCCACCACCATCCGCGAGCGATTCGGCCTGGAGGTCGGCGAGGGCTACGGGCTCACCGAGGCGTCACCGGTGGTCACCGCATCGTTCGGGCTGCCCTGGCGTCCCGGATCGGTCGGCACGGCGCTCGACGGAATCGAGCTCCGCCTGGTCGACGTCGACGGCGAGGACGCTCTCGTGGGTGACCCCGGTGAGATCTGGGTCCGCGGACCGAACGTGTTCCAGGGCTACTGGAACGACGAGGCCGCCACCCGCGCCGCCCTCGACCCCGATGGCTGGCTCCACACCGGCGATGTCGCCCTCGTCGACGACGAGGGGATGATCTACCTCGTCGACCGGGTGAAGGACCTCATAATCGTGTCGGGCTTCAACGTCTTCCCGGCCGAGGTCGAGGAGATCATCCTCGAGGTTTCGGGCGTGGTCGAGTGCGCAGTGGTCGGGGTTCCCCACCCCCACACCGGAGAAGCGGTGAAGGCCTTCGTGGTGGTCGAACCCGGTACCGCGTTCGACGAGGACCTGATCATCGAGCACTGCGCCAGCCACCTGGCGCGCTACAAGTGCCCCCAGAAGGTGAACTTCGTCGAATCCCTGCCGCAGAACGTCTCGGGCAAGGTGTTGCGGCGGGTGCTTCGCTGAGCCCTCGGGGCCACCGCGCCCCGGGCCTTTGTGAAATCGTGCACGAGGGCGATAGCTTCGCCCGGGTATGGCCGATCGCGTTCGCCACATCCCCGAAGCCACCGTGGCCCGCCTCCCCGTCTACCTGCGCAGCCTGGCCGAGCTGGTCGACGAGAAGACCGCCACCGTCTCGTCGGAGCGCCTGGCCGAGATGGCGGGCGTGAACGCGGCGAAGGTCCGCAAGGACCTCTCCTACCTGGGTTCCTACGGAACCCGCGGTGTCGGCTACGACGTCGAGTACCTGCTGTTCCAGATGAGCCGTGAGCTCGGCCTCACCCACGACTGGCCGGTGGTCATCATGGGGGCGGGCAACCTGGGTCAGGCGCTCGCCAACTACGGCGGCTTCACCGACCGTGGGTTCCCGGTGGCCGCGCTGGTCGATGCCGACCCCTCCAAGGTGGGCCAGACGTTCCACGGCGTCGAGGTCCACCACGTCGACGACCTGCCCAAGATCGCCAGCGACAGGGGCGTTCGCATCGGGATCATCGCCACGCCGGCCGCCGCGGCCCAGGCCGTGGCCGATCAGCTGACCGCGGCCGGGATCCGGTCGATCCTGAACTTCGCCCCAGCGGTGATCACCGTGCCCGAGGAATCGTCGCTGCGCAAGGTCGACCTCGCGCTCGAGCTCCAGATCCTCTCCTTCTACCAGCAGCACTCACAGCCCGATCCCGAGGCCTCCGGCTCGAGGACCTGACCAGTGGCGGCCGTGCCCCGTTACCCGGTGATGCTGGACCTGTCGGGGCGTCGGTGCCTGGTGATCGGTGGTGGCGCCGTGGCCCACCGCAAGGTGCGCGGGCTGGTGGAGGCCGGAGCGCACGTCACCGTGGTCGCGCCCGCCCTGGGGGCTGCGCTGGCCGAACTGTTGGAGGAGCAGGCCCCGGAGGCTGTCGGAACGGTCACCTGGATCGAACGCCGGGTGGACTCCGGAGATCGGGGACAGGTGACCGACCTGGTCGACTCGCACGACCTGACCGGCCTGGCCGACCTGGCGCCGGCGCGTTGGGCGCTCGTGGTCACGGCCACCGACGATGCGGGCCTCAACGCTTCGGTGGCGACCGTGCTCGGTGAGATGGGGGTGTGGGTGGTCGACGCGTCGTCGCCCACGGGCGGTGCCGTCAGCACCCCCGCGGTCCACCGGGCGGGCCCGGTGAGCGTCGCCGTCTCCACCTCCGGCGTGAGTCCGGGCGCCGCGGGATGGTTGCGCGATCAACTGGCGGACGCGTTGGATCCGGCGGTGATCGAGGCCCTGGAGCTGCTCGAAGAGGTGATGGCCGAGCGGAGGGAGAGCCCAGCAGCATCCGCTTCGGCCTACGACCACGGCGAACCCGCCGGCCGCTTCGTCCGTGTCGATTGGAAACGAGTGCTGGATTCGGGAACACTTGACGACATCCGCCATGGCCTCCGGGCCAGAGCCAAGGAGCGCCTCCAGGCGTGTCTGTCGTCGTCATCGGACTGAACCACCGCACGATGCCCCTCGATCTGTTCGAGCGGGTGACGGTAGACGGCGCCCACCTGCCCAAGGCGCTGCACGACCTCCGGTCCCGTGAGCACCTCGGCGAGGTGGTGGTCCTCTCCACGTGCAACCGCACCGAGGTCTACGCAATCGCGGAGCGCTTCCACGGCGCCTACTCAGACGTCCGGCGCTTCTTCTCCGAACTGGCCTTCGCCACGCCCGACGAGTTCTCCGACCACCTCTACGTCCACTACGACCACGAGGCCGTGGAGCACCTGTTCTCGGTGGCAGCCGGGCTCGACTCGGCGGTGCTGGGCGAGGCCGAGATCCTCGGCCAGGTCCGTCGGGCGTGGGAGCAGGCCGGCGAGGAGCAGTCGTCCGGCCCGATCCTCAACCTGCTGTTCCGCCACGCCCTGGAGACGGGCAAGCGCGCCCGCACCGAGACCGAGATCTCCCGCGGAACGGCCTCGGTGTCCCACGCCGCGGTGGAGATGGCCGCCGAGCAGCTCGGGTCGATCGAGGGTGCCAAGGTCCTGATCCTGGGAGCCGGCGAGATGGCCGAGGGCATGGCCACCGCGCTGCAGACCGCCGGTGTGGTCGAGGTCCTGGTGGCCAACCGCACCTGGCGCAAGGCCCGCGCGCTCGCCGACCGCATCGGTGGAGAGGCCGTCCGCTACGCAGACCTGCCGGCCGCGCTCACCAGCGTCGACCTCATGCTCACCTCCACCGGCGCCACGGTGCCCGTGGTCGAACGAGACGACTTCGCGCCCATCATGGAGGCCCGTCACGGCCGGCCCCTCCTCATCGTCGACATAGCGGTGCCCCGCGACGTCGATCCCGAGGTCGGCTCGCTGCCCGGCGTCACCCTCCTCGACATGGACGACCTCCGCCGGTTCGCCCAGTCCGGTATAGACCGGCGCAGCCACGAGATGGCCGCGGTGCGCGAGATCATCAACGAGGAGATCGAGCGCTACCGCTCGGCATCGTCGGCCCGTTCGGCCGCCCCCGTCATCAAGGCCCTCCACCTGTGGGCCGAAGACGTCCGGGTGGGTGAGCTCGCCCGCTTCGACTCCCGGCTCCAGGGCCTGGACGACCGTCAGCACGAGGCGGTCGAGTCCCTCGCACGCGGGATCGTGAACAAGATGCTGCACCGGCCCACCGTCGCTCTCAAGGAGCACGCCGGGTCCGTGACCGGCGACCGGTTGGCCGATGCCATGCGTCAGCTCTACGACCTCGACGGTCACCCGCTGCCCGAGTGAACCGGTCGTGACCGGCCAGACCCTGCGAGCAGCCACCCGAAGCAGTCCGCTCGCCCGCTGGCAGGCCGACCACGTAGCGGCGCTGCTGCGCCGTGCCCACCCCGGGCTCGCCGTGGAGATCGTGCCCGTCGACACCGAAGGCGACCGCCGGCTCGACGTCCCGATCTCGTCGTTCGGCGGCAAGGGGGTGTTCGCCAAGGAGGTCCAGGCCGCGGTCCTCGACGGGCGGGCCGACTTCGCCGTCCACTCGGCCAAGGACCTGCCCGCCGTCACCGTTCCCGGCCTGGCGCTGGCCTGCGTGCCCGCCCGCGGTGATGCCCGCGACGCGCTGGTCGGATCCACGCTCGAGGGGCTGGCGTCGGGAGCGGTGGTGGCCACCGGATCGCAGCGCCGCCGGGCGCAGTTGAGCGCCCTCCGCCCCGATCTGTCGTTCACCGAGCTGCGAGGCAACATGGCCACGAGGCTCTCGAAGGTGCCGAGCGGGGGAGCGATCGTGGTGGCCGCGGTCGCCCTGGAGCGGCTCGGCCTCACCGATCACCTGTCGGAGGTTCTCGACGTCGACCAGATGGTCCCCCAGGTAGGGCAGGGTGCGCTGGCTGTGGAGTGCCGGGCCGACGACGCGGCGACCTTCGACCTGCTCCAGGCGGTCGAGGACGGCCGATCGCGCCGGCGGGTGGACGCCGAGCGTGCCTTCCTCGCCGAGCTGGGGGGAGACTGCGACCTCCCGGCCGGAGCCCACGCCACGCTCGATGCCGGCGAGGACGCGGGGGTCCTTCGGCTCGACGCCTTCCTCGCCGAGTCCGGTGAGCCGGGCGCGGGTTCGGCGCGCCACTCCGCAGCGGGAGACGACCCCGAGAGCGTGGGCATCGCGGCGGCCCGCCACCTCCGCGAGGCCCTTGGGTGAGCGCCGTCCGCCAGCTGGCTGACGGCGCTGAACCCAAGACTTCGTAGCATCTCGTCGTGACCGTCTATCTGGTTGGAGCCGGACCTGGTGATCCCGGGTTGCTGACCCTTCGGGGCGCGGAGCTGCTGGCGATGGCCGACGTCGTGGTGCACGACCGGCTCTCGGCCGCGGAGCTGCTCGACCTGGCCCCGGCCGAAGCCGAGCGCATCGACGTCGGCAAGGCCCCCAAGCACCACCGCATGACCCAGGACCAGATCAACGCCCTCCTGGTCGAGCGGGGCCTGGGCGGGCAGGTGGTCGTGCGGCTCAAGGGCGGCGACCCGTTCGTTTTCGCCCGAGGCAGCGAAGAGGTCCGTGCCCTGGCCGCCGCCGGAGTGCCCTACGAGGTCGTGCCGGGCATCACCTCGGCGCTGGCGGTGCCGGCCTACGGCGGGATCCCCGTCACCCAGCGCTTCTCGTCCACGTCGTTCACGGTGGTGACCGGGCACGAGGACCCGTCCAGCGGAGACGGCACCGTCGACTGGGCCGCCGTGGCCAACACCGGCGGAACGCTCGTGATCCTGATGGGCGTGGAACGCTGGCCGAAGATCGCCGAGCGGCTCCTCGCCGCCGGTCGGTCGCCCGACACACCGGCCGCCGCGGTCCGTTGGGGGACCCGGCCCGAGCAGCACACCATCCGGGCCACCCTCGCCACCCTGGCCGACCATCCCATGGAGTCGCCGTCGGTCATCGTGGTCGGCTCGGTGGCGGCGGAGGACTTCAACTGGTTCGAGGGTCGACCGCTCTTCGGCCGGACCGTGGTCGTCACCCGGGCCCGCGCCCAGGCGTCTGCGTTCGCCCGCGAGCTTCGCACCCTCGGCGCCGCGGTGATCGAGGCCCCCACCATCGAGGTCGTCGAGCCCTCCGACCACGGTGCCGCGCTCCGGCGAGCCGTGAGCGCCATCGGCAGCTACGACTGGCTGGTGCTCACCTCTCCCAACGGCGTCGCCCGAACCTTCGACCTGATCCCCGACGCCCGGGTGCTGGCCGGGGTGAAGGTCGCTGCGGTCGGCTCGGTCACCGCAGAAGCCGTGGCAGCCCACCGCGTGGTGGCCGACCTGGTGCCCGAGCGGTTCGTGGCCGAGGGCCTCGCCGAGGTGTTCCCGGCGCCGCCGGCCGGTGGCGGACGGGTCCTGCTGTCGCGGGCGGAGGTCGCCCGCACCGAACTGCCCGACGCGCTGCGGGCCATGGGGTGGGAGGTCGACGACGTGGCTGCCTACCGGACCTCACCGGCGGCCGTCGGACCTGAGCTGGTGGAGCGCATAGCGGCGGCCGACGCCGTCACCTTCACGTCGTCGTCCACCGTCACCAACCTGGTCGACGCGGTCGGGGTCGATCGAGTTCCACCGGTGGTGGCCAGCATCGGTCCGATCACGAGCGCCACCGCGAGGAAGCTCGGCCTCGAGGTCACCGCCGAAGCAGACCCCCACACCACCGAGGCGCTGCTCGAAGCGTTGGTGGCGGCGCTGAGCCCTTAGAGGTGTGGGTGCTGTGGTCGAATTGTTCGACCACAGCACCCACACCTGCCGGGGTGGCGAGCGAATCCGCGGGTGGCGGCAGGTGCGGTGGGCGCTAGAACCTCTGGATGGCTGATCTGGGCGCGGTGGTGTTCGACTTCGACGGGCTGATCGTCGACACGGAGACCCCCATCTTCGACATGTGCCGCTCGGCGCTGGTGGAGATGGGCCACGACATCGACGTGGCGGCCTGGTCGCGCTGCGTGGGGTTGGGCGACGCCGACAGCTTCACGGTGCTGTGCGACGCGGTCGGGACCGAGCTCGACCGGGGTGAGTACGACGAGGTCTACCGGCGACAGGACCGATCCTGGTACGACAGCGTCCCGGCGCTGCCGGGAGTGGTCGACCTGCTGGGTGCCCTGGCCGCGTTGGGCGTTCCGGTGGGCGTGGCGTCCAGCTCACCCGGCCACTGGGTCGAGCGCCACCTGGACCGGCTGGGTCTGATCGACCGGTTCGACACGATCGCCACCGAGGACCGCGTCGGCGGCCGGACCAAGCCGGCGCCCGACGCCTACCTGCTGGCGTGCTCGGACCTCAGCGTCGACCCGGCGAACGCGGTGGCACTCGAGGATTCGGCCAACGGAATCCGCGCCGCGCTGGCCGCGGGGATGTCGGTGGTGGCCGTGCCCAGCTTCATCACGTCGCACACCGACCTGTCGGCCGCGCACCACACCGTCGACTCCCTCGCCGTCCTCACCGTCGACCACCTCCAGGACCTGGTGGCCACCCGGCGAGACTGATCAGACCGCGACTCGTTCTGGTAACCGGATGTGGC
>JAAZBK010000384.1 GCA_012513855.1 Acidimicrobiales bacterium | reverse complement strand
TCGTGCAGCCTCTACGGCGCCCAGGGCGACGCTCCCATCGACGAGAGCGCCGACTTCCTGCCGGTGACCCCGTACGGCAAGTCGAAGGTCCTCGCCGAGGCCGACCTCACTGCCCTGGCCGACGACGACTTCAGTCCCACGTTCCTGCGCAACGCCACCGCCTACGGCATGTCGGCCCGCCTCCGGGGAGACCTGGTGGTCAACAACCTGGTGGCGTACGCGGTCGACATCGGCGAGGTCCGCATGAAGAGCGACGGCACCCCCTGGCGCCCGCTCGTGCACATCGAGGACATCTCGGCCGCCATGGTCGCCACCATCGAGGCTCCCCGCGACGCCATCCACCTGGAGGCGTTCAACGTGGGCCGGACCGAGGAGAACTACCGCATCCGCGAGGTCGCCACCATGGTCGCCGAGATCGTGCCGGACTGCACCGTCACCTTCGCCGACGGGGCTGGGCCCGACATCCGCAACTACCGGGTCGACTGCGACTACATCCTCGAGAAGCTGCCCGGCTTCGAGCCCACCTGGACGGTGGCGGCCGGCATCGAGCAGCTCTACAAGGCCTACGTCGAGCACGAGGTCGACCTCGACGACATCACCGGGCCCCGCCTGTCGCGCATCGCCCACATCCGTGGCTCCCTCGCCGAGGGCGCCCTCGACCCCACCCTCCGACCGGTCAACGGCGATCCGCTGGCCCAGACCCCACGGGAGGCCTAGATGGCTGACACCGAACCCGCGCTGTGCCGGTCCTGCGGCCACGACGGCCTGCAGACCTTCCTGTCGCTCGGCAAGACGCCGCTGGCCGACGCCCTGGTCACCGAGGAGCAGTTGACCGAGGAGGAAGCGGTCTTCCCGCTCGACGTCGCCTTCTGCCCCGAGTGCGCGCTGGTGCAGATCCTGGGCGACGTCCCGCCGGAGATGCTGTTCGTCGACAACTACCTGTACTTCTCGTCGTTCTCCGACCACCTGCTGGCCCACTCACGGGATCACGCCCTCGGGCTGATCGAGCGCCTGGACCTCGGGCCCGACAGCCTGGTGGTCGAGATCGCCAGCAACGACGGCTACCTGCTCCGCAACTTCGTGGAGCACGGAATCCCGGTGCTCGGCATCGAGCCGGCTCCGGACCAGGCCGACGCCGCCGAGACTGCCGGCATCCCCACCCGACGCGAGTTCTTCGGTATCGAGCTGGCCCGGGAACTGGTCGAGTCGGGCCAGAAGGCCGACGTGATCATCGCCAACAACGTGATGGCCCACGTGCCCGACCTCAACGGGTTCGTGGCCGGCATGGCCCACCTCCTCGAGGACGACGGGGTGATCACGGTGGAGAACCCGTCGGTCGACGAACTGGTCGAGCGGTGCGCGTTCGACACCATCTACCACGAGCACCACTGCTACTTCTCCTGCCTCTCGGTGAGCGCCCTTGCCGCCCGCCACGGCCTCTCCCTCAACCGGGTCGACTCCTTCCCCGACCTCCACGGCGGCACGCTGCGCTGGAGCCTGGGCAAGAAGCACGAGCCGCACGTCTCGGTGGCCCGCCACGTCGACGCCGAGACCGAGGCCGGCGTGGGCGGCTACGCGTACTACGAGCACTTCGCCGACGAGGTGAACCGGGTGGAGCGAGACCTCCGGGCGCTGCTCGAGGGCCTGAAGGCCGACGGCGCCACCATCGCCGCCTACGGGGCGGCGGCGAAGGGCGCCACCCTCGTGAACGTGGTGGGGATCGGCACCGACCTGGTCGACTTCGTGGTCGACCGCAACACCCACAAGCAGGGTCGGTACATGCCGGGCACGCACCTGCCCATCCGACCGGTGGAGGCGCTGCTCGAGGAGCAGCCCGACTACGTACTGCTCCTCGCGTGGAACTTCGCCGAGGAGATCCGCAACCAGCAAGCCGAATACGAGCGCCGCGGCGGTCGCTTCATAGTTCCCGTTCCGACCCCGGAGGTGTTGTCATGACCCTGGAGATCTGCCTTGCCTGTGGCGCCGAAGGACTGCGCCACTTCCACGAGGAGCCCTCGGTTCCCGCCCACAGCTGCCTGCTCCTCAGCAGTCGCGACGAAGCCGCCAACTACCCGCGTGGCCGCATCGACCTCGGCTTCTGCGCAGCGTGCGGGTTCATCTCCAACACCGCGTTCGACGCCAGCCTGAACGAGTACTCCCCCAAGTACGAGGAGACCCAGGCCTACTCGGCGCGGTTCCAGAAGTTCGCCAGGGACCTCGCTCGTTCGTGGGTGGCCGACTACGACCTCTACGACCGCTCGGTGCTGGAGATCGGCTGCGGCAAGGGCGAGTTCCTGGTGATGATGTGCGAGGAGGGAGCGGGCCGCGGCATCGGCATCGACCCGGGCACCAGGCCCGAGCGCATCGACTCCCCCGCCGCCGACCGCCTCACCTGGATCCAGGACCTCTACAGCGACCGGTACGGGTTCATCCTCACCGACGCCGTGGTGTCCCGCCACACCTTGGAGCACATCGCTCCGGTGGGCGACATGCTCACCACGATCCGTCGGTCGATCGACAACCGCATGGACACCGTGGTGCTGTTCGAGCTCCCCGACGTCCGGCGGGTGCTCGACGAGATCGCCTTCTGGGACATCTACTACGAGCACTGCTCGTACTTCAGCGCCGGGTCGATGGCCCGTGCGTTCCGCACCGCCGGGTTCGACGTGGTCGACCTCGACCTCGCCTTCGACGATCAGTACCTGCTGCTAGCCGCCCGTCCCAGCGCCTCGACGCCGCGCGAGCCGGTGTCGCCCCTGGAAGACGATCTGGAGGCCCTGTCCGACTCGGTCGACCACTTCGAGAAGGGCTACCGCGACACCGTGGTCCACTGGCGGGAGATGCTCCGCAGCAACCGCGCCGCGGGCGGCCGTACCGTGATCTGGGGCGCCGGGTCCAAGGGGGTGTCGTTCCTGTCGGCCATGGGCGACGGCGACGACATCGAGTACGCGGTCGACATCAACCCCCACAAGCACGACATGTACATGGCCGGCACCGGCCAGCGGATCGTGGCTCCGGAGTTCCTCACGGAGTACCAGCCGGACCTGGTGATCGCCATGAACCCGGTGTACCTCGACGAGATCGGCTACAAGCTCCGGTCGCTCGGCGTCGAAGCGAAGCTGGTGAGCCTGTGAGCGACGCCCCGAGCGTCGAGCGCCGGCAGGTGACGGTCATCGTCGTCACCTACCAGAGCGGCGATGTGGTGGGCGACTGCCTCCGGTCCATCCCGGCGGCGTTCGCCGGCCTCCCCGCGCCTTGCGTGGTGGTGGTCGACAACGCCTCCACCGACAGCACGGCCACCGAGGTGGCCACCGCCGCGCCGGATGTGCTGTTCCACCGCCTTGCGGACAACCTGGGCTACGCCGCCGCGATCAACGCCGGCCTGGAGGTGTCCACCGATCGGTCCGGCGGCGCCGTCGGGCCCGTCCTCGTGCTCAACCCCGACATCCGCCTCCAGGCGGGGTCGGCCGCGCCCTTGGTGGCGGCTCTCGACGTGGCGGGCGTGGGCATCGCCGTTCCCCGCATCGTCGACGAGGACGGGACCATCCAGCTCTCGCTCCGCCGGGAGCCGTCGCTCCTGCGCACGGCCGGCGAGGCCGTCCTCGGCGGGCACCGGGCCGGGCGGTTCCCGGCCTTCGGCGAGGTGGTCACCGACCCGGCGGAGTACGAACGGCCGGGCAACGTCGACTGGGCCACCGGCGCGACGATGCTGGTGTCGGCCGCATGCTTCGACGCCGTCGGCCGCTGGGACGAGTCCGGCTTCTTGTTCTCCGAGGAGGTCGACTTCGCCCTCCGGGCCCGCGACGCCGGCTTCGAGGTCCGCTACGAGCCGGCTTCCACGGTGGTCCACCTGTCGGGGTCGTCCTCCACCGTTCCCGAGCTCTGGCCGCTGGTCGTGCAGAACAAGCTCCGCCTGTACCGGAGCAGGCACGGCCGGATCCGTTCCGCGGCCTTCACCACGGCCACGGTGGCGAACGAGGCCGTGCGCGCAGCCGCAGGCCGGCCCGCCAACCGAGCCGCGCTGCGGATGATCCTCACCCGATCCGATCCCGATCCCCGGCCGCACGCAGCGCAGTCCGAGCGCCGGCCGGGCAGCGGCATGGTCTGCTTCTCGGCCCAGGACTGGTGGTACTTCAACCGGGCTCACTCCGACTTCCAACTGCTCACCCGGGTGGCCCAGGTCGAGCCCGTCCTCCTGGTCAACAGCCTGGGGATGCGCATGCCCAAGCCAGGTCTGTCCACCAAGCCCGCCACCCGGATCGTCCGCAAGCTCAAGAGCCTCACCCGAGGCCTGCGTCGTCCGCTCGCCGACACGCCCGGCTTCGCGGTGCTCACGCCGCTCTTCATCCCCGTCTACACGCCCGGTCGGGTTCGCGACTTCAGCAACCTCCTGGTCCGCAAGCAGGTCGAGTGGGCGGCTCGCCGCATCGGCATCACCGACCCCACGGTGATGGTCACGCTCCCCACGGCCTGGGAGGCGGCGCAACCGATCCGGCGGAGCTCCCTGATCGCCAACCGGTCCGACCGCTACTCCGCCTTCGGCGAAGCCGACGAGGCCTGGGTGTCGAGCCTCGAACGAGATCTGCTGGAGCACGCCGACGTCGCCGTCTACGCCAGCCAGAGCCTGCTCGACGCCGAGGCTCACCTCACCTCCAACCCGATGTTCCTCGATCACGGCGTCGACCTCGATCGGTTCGTCGACGTGGCCGAGATCGAGCCCGCTCCGGCCCTGGCCCGCATACCGGGTCCCCGGATCGGCTTCTTCGGGGCGATCGACGACTACACCGTCGACCTGCCCCTGCTGCGTCGCATCGCCACCGAGATCCCCGAGGCCAGCCTGGTTCTGGTCGGGCCCACCAACTGCTCGCTCGACGAGGTCACCAGCCTTCCCAACGTCCACTGGCTCGGGGCGTGCGAACC
>JAAZBK010000383.1 GCA_012513855.1 Acidimicrobiales bacterium | reverse complement strand
TCGTCGGGCTCGGCGTAGAAGGCGGCGTGGAGCCGCAGCGCCTCGAGCGGTCGGATCCCCGAGTACACGCCGCCCGCCTGGAGCATGACCCCGATGCTGGGAGCGAGCGACCGGTGATCGGCGACGGGGTCGAGCTCCAGCACCCGCACCGACCCGGCGGTGGGTCTGCGGTAGCCCTCCAGGGTCTCGACCGTCGACGTCTTGCCGGCGCCGTTCGGGCCGAGGAGGACGACCACCTCGCCCGCGTCGGCGGTGAAGGAGAGGTCGGACACCGCCCGCTTCGGGCCGTAGTCGATGCTCAGAGCGGTGACCTCGACGGCAGACACCCGAGTGACGTTAATGGTGGTCCCCGATCCCCTTCGAAGTACCGGCCGGGTGGGAGCTACCGTCGTGCTCCATGTTGGACATACGTCGGATCCGCACCGAGGCCGATGCCGTCAAGGCCGCCCTGGCACGACGGGGCATCGACACGTCCGACATCGATCGGCTGGTGCAGCTCGACGGTCGCCAGCGTCAGCTCGCGTCGGAGCGCGACGAGCTGCGCAGCCAGATCAAGGCCATGTCGAAGCAGGTCGGGTTGTTGCGCAGGGACGGCAAGGCCGAGGAGGCCGAGGCCGCCCAGCAGGAGAGCCGGGACCTCGGTGACCGGGAACAGGGTCTGGCCGGCGAAGCCGCCACGGTGGCCGAGGAGATCCACGATCTCCTCCTGCGAGTCCCGAACACCCCCTCCGACGACGCTCCCGACGGTGGGAGCGACGCCGACAACCCGGTGCTGCGCGTCCAGAACTTCGACCCCGACTCCTTCGGCGAGCACCAGCGGATCCCGCACTGGGAGTTGGGCACGCGCTACGGGATCCTCGACAACGAGCGGGCGGTGAAGATCTCCGGAGCGATGTTCACCATGCAGCGCAAGGGTGGCGCCACGCTCGCCCGTGCGCTGCTCCAGTACGCGCTGGATCGCAACGCCCACCGCTTCGAGGAGGTTCGCCCTCCCACCCTGGTAACGAGCGAGACCCTCACGGCCACCGGCCAGCTCCCGAAGTTCGCCGACGACGCCTACCACCTCGAGCGCGACGACCTCTGGGCGATCCCCACCGCCGAGGTCCCCCTCACGTCGATCCACCGCGACGAGATCCTCGATGCGGCCGACCTGCCCATGAGGTTCATGGCGGCCACCTCGTGCTACCGGCGGGAGGCCGGTTCGGCCGGCCGCGACACGCGCGGCATGCTGCGCACCCACGAGTTCGACAAGGTGGAGGTCTTCGCCTACGTCGCTCCCGAACAGGCCGAGGAGCAGTTGGGCGAGATGCTCGAGGGCATCGAGGCCACCATCGCCGACCTGGGCCTGGCTTACCGGGTGCTCGACATCTGCACCGGCGACATGGGTCAGAGCCACCACCGGTCCTTCGACGTCGAGGTCTACGCGCCGGGCACAGACCAGTGGCTGGAGGTGTCGTCGGTGTCCTGGTTCAGCGACTACCAGGCCCGGCGGGGCAACATCCGCTACCGGCCGGGCTCGGGCGGGACGGCGATGGTCCACACGCTCAACGGATCGGCCCTGGCCGTGCCCCGGGTGTGGGCCGCCATCGTGGAGACCTATCACCGCGCCGACGGCGGCATCGACGTTCCCGACGTCCTGCTGCCGTACTTCCGCGGCAGCGACCGCATCGCCTGAGCTCACGTCCGCGGCGCGGTCGGGAGCCTCCTACCGTTTCGAACCGTGTGGCGCCCTGGCAGACTGGGGGTCGTGGAATCGCCAGACACCGTCACCCAGGCCATCAACCTGTTGCGCGAGCAGGGCTACGACCTCGACTTCGATCTCATCGACGGTCAGTTGATGCACGAGGAGGCATGCGTCAGCTGCGCGGCCGACGAGGCCGTGGTGGAGCGCCTGTTCCGGTTCGAGGGGATGAGCGACCCGGGCGACGAGATGGTCGTGCTGGGCCTGCTCGACCCTGGCACCGGTCGGCGTGGCGTGCTGGCGTCGGCCTTCGGGCTGGCCGCCGACCCGGAGATCGTCAAGCACCTCACCGGGTTCACCACCCGCTTCCCCGGCCGCTGACCTCGACCCGACCTCCGGCCCGTTGAGCCGAGACCTGGGCCACTTCCGAGAGGACTACACCGTGTCGTCGCTTCGGCGTGTCGACCTCGCTGAGGATCCGGTCCTCCAGTTCCAGCGCTGGTGGGACGACTGGACCGCTGTCGATCGCTACGACGCAGCGGCCTGCGTGCTGGCCACCGCCACCCCCGACGGCCGGCCCTCGGCGCGCTACGTGCTCTGCCGCTCCTTCGGCGAGCGCGGGTTCGACATCTACACCAACCTGGCGAGCCGCAAGGGACGCGAGTTGAGCGCCAACCCTCACGGTGCGATCGTGTTCGGCTGGCTCGAGGCGAACCGGCAGGTTCGGATCGAGGGCGTGGTCGACGAACTGGAGCCCGACGTGGTCGACGACTACTGGCGGTCGCGGCCCCGCGGCAGCCGCATCGGGGCGTGGGCGTCGGACCAGAGCCGCATCCTCTCCGATCGCGATGAGCTCGATCGCCGGGCAGCAGCCATGGCGGAGGAGTTCGGTGCCGATCCCGCGCTCGACGCCGACCACCCGGTGCCCCGGCCGAACGACTGGGGCGGGTACCGCCTGGTGCCCGAGAGCTACGAGTTCTGGCAGGGCCGGCCCGACCGGCTCCACGACCGGTTCCTCTACGTGCGCGGCGCCGACGGGTCGTGGTCGATCGACCGGTTGGCGCCCTGACCCTGGCCGGGGGAGCGCAGCAGGGCGACGAGGACGCCCACGGCGATGACCAGTGCGAGCGCCATGGCCGCCTGGAGCGGGTCGAGGGCGTAGAGGCGCTCGGTGACGTCGGCCGACCACGCGGTGACCCGGTCGACGGGGCCTCCTGACACGTCCTCGCCGCGGGAGATGAGGCGGACCTCGTAGATGCCGTACCAGACCAGGTACGCACCCATCAGCGCCATGATCAGCCCCGAGACCCGTTGGACGTACGGCAGGGCCCGGCGCAGGGAGGTGACCAGGCCCCTCCGGGCGAGGGCGAGTGCCATGGTGAGGACCATCAGGAGCATCGACATGCCGAGGCCGTAGGCCACGAACGTCACCAGGCCCGCCGCGAACGACTCCCGACCGAAGGTGCTGGCCACCACTCCGGTGAAGGCGGGCAGGGTGCACGAGAGCGATGCGACCGCGTAGGAGAGGCCGAAGACGAACATGGACCGGAGGCCCTGGTCGCGGCGGGACCCTTGCAGCTTGGGGAGGACCACCGTCGGGTCCCAGCCGGCGAGGAAGGCGATGCCCACGACGGTGACCACCACGCCGATCACCATGGTGAGCCATGGCGATGCGTGCAGGATGTCGATCGACGTCCACGACACGATGGCGCCTGCCGCGGCGAACAGCAGGAGGAACCCGGCCGAGACAGCGGAGCCCACCAACAGCGCCCGACCGATGCCGGCGGTCGACTCCTCATCGGTGGAGTTGTCGATGCCCAGGAAGTAACCGAGGTAGGCCGGCAACATCGCGAAGCCGCAGGGGTTCACCGTGGCCACCATCCCGGCGGTGAAGGCGAGCGCCAGCGGTGCATCGATCATGGCTCGGGCCGGTTGGTGTCTATCCAGGCGGCGAGGTCGGCCGCGTCGCTGAACGCCCCGGTCTTGGTGGCGAGGATCCGGCCCCGACCGTCGAGGAACAAGGTGGTGGGCATCCCCGCCGCCTTGGCCTCGAAGAAGAAGTCCTGGCCGGCGTCGACGATCCAGGGAAAGGTGATGCCCGTCTGCTCTGCGAGGCGGACGGCCTTGGGCATCTGGTCGGATGGTCCCCGGTCGTTCACGTGGACGCCCAGGAAGGCGATGCTCGGATCGGCCACGTGAGCCGCTTCGAGCAGGGGCATCTCGTCGATGCAGGGTGCGCAGCTCCACGCCCACAGGTTCAGCACCATCGGCCGGCCGTCGAGGTGGGCCGCGAGGGTGGTGGGCTTGCCGTCGACGGTGGCGAGCCCGACGGCCAGCAGCGCCTCGGGGTCGGCGGCCTCCAGCGGTTCGAGCTCGGCCATGGCGGTGTCGGCCGGTTCGTCGTCGGAGAGCACGAACGACGTGATGAGCCCGGCGGCCAGGGCCGCGATGGCGGCCACGCAGAGGCAGATGGCGAAGGTGCGTCGAGGAAGGCCGAACACGGTCCCGGCCCGCCCCGATGGGGCGGGCCGGGACGTCGGTTCACCGGAAGTGGGTCCGGGTGCGGCTGCGGTACCGGTCTCGAGATCGGACTCGTGAACGTCGTCCATGACCCCAGAAACGGTATCGGGACCGCGCTCCGGATCCCCATTCGGCCTCAGGTGCGGATCCGGTCGGGATCTGCTTGCCGTGAGGTCGACGGGGCCGCGACGTGGTCGAGGTCGCGGTGGTCCGGTGGGACCTCGCCGGTGCCGGTGGGGGTCGACCCACCGGCACCGGACGCTTTGGCCGGGGTGGCGGTGCCACCTCGGCCGTCGATCACGCCGAGCGGAGGTGCTCGGGGATCGGGATCTCGGGCAGCTGGTCCTCCGGGCGGGCGACCTTGGGAGGCCGGCCCCGGCGCCGCTTCGACGCCAGGATCTTGCCGTTCAGGAAGAGCTGACCACCCCAGACGCCCCAGGGCTCCCGGCGGGCCATGGCGCCTTCGAGGCACTGGACCATGGCCGGGCAGGTCGCGCACAGCCGCTTGGCTGCAGCGATGTCCTGGAGCTCCTCGGAGAAGAAGAGCGCGGCGAGGCCGGCTCCCCCGGTGTTGCACGAGGCGTCGGCCCACCAGGACCGGTCCTCGATGTCGTCGTTGAGCAGTTCCGGTGCGGTCAGCATCGGCTTCCCCGTTCTTTGTTCGTTCGTCGTGATCAGGTGGGTGGTCTGTGGGTTGTGGTGTTCATCGGTTTCCCGTTTGGTTCGGCCCGGCTCGATGCAGGTGCAAAAGGAGAGAGGCCGCCGGGGTGTCCCGGCGGCCTCTCGGAGAGCTTCTGTCGAACTGGGCAGGTGCTGCCTAACTCGAACCCTCCTGAGGCCAACCGGAAATGCCATTGCCCTTCGGCTTGGTGCCATAGGCGAACGGCATGAACGCGGTCACGGTGGCGTGATGGCGCTCGGTTGCCGGTGCGGCCACGGCCGACCAGAGCCCGCAGCGCGCGTCGACGCCAGATGCCGTGAGGCCCTGGATGTCGGTGAGCTCTACTGCCATGGGATGGTCTCCGTGTGAGGGTGTGGTCGGGATTCGACCCGACGCCCTTCCGGGCGCCGGCAGCCATCGCACCACGCGCGGCACGATCTCGTCAACTGATTTAATTCGACTTCGGGTCATAAGACCCTGGAAGTCACCCCTTCGCGGCAGGGGTGGCCGGCACGAAGAACGTCTGGCGGTAGTAGCGCAGCTCCTCGATGCTCTCGCGGATGTCGTCGAGCGCCCGGTGGGAGCCGACCTTCCGGGGGCCTCCGTTGACCACGTTCGACGGATACCACCGGCGGGCCAGCTCCTTGATGGTGGACACGTCGACCGAGCGGTAGTGCAGGTGGTTCTCGATGTCGGGGAGGTGCTTGGCCAGGAACCGGCGGTCGGTGCCGATCGAGTTGCCGCACAGGGGGACCGTCTGCGGCTCCGGCACGTGGGCTCGGATGAAGTCGAGGGTCTGGGTGCCCGCCTGGTCGAGCGAGATCGTCGATTCGGCGATGGCCGTGAGGAGGCCGGAGCTGGTGTGCATGTCGACCACCACCGGTTCCATCCCGCTCAACGCTTCCGGGGGCTGGTGCACCACCAGGTCGGGGCCCTCGGCGACGATCGTGAGGTCGTCGTCGGTGATGATCGTGGCGATCTCGACGATCACGTGGCGATCGGGGTCGAGACCGGTCATCTCCAGGTCCATCCAAACGAGCATCCGCCGAGGATACGCCCAGTCGGGTCCAGGCCCTAGGGTCCCGTCGTGCTGCGCGTGTCCGTCGTCCGACTCGATGCCGACCTCCCCCTGCCGAGCTACGCCCGTTCGGGCGACGCGGGCGCCGACCTGGTGGCTCGCGAGGCGGTCGAGCTGGCCCCCGCGGGTGGTCGGGCGCTGGTCCCCACCGGAATCGCCCTGGCCCTGCCGCCGGGCACCGCCGGCTTCATCCAACCGCGCAGCGGGCTCGCCCTCCGTCACGGGGTCACCTGCCTCAACACGCCCGGCCTCATCGACAGCGGCTATCGAGATGAGCTCAAGGTGCTCCTGGTGAACCTCGACCCGTCGGAGCCGTTCCGGATCGAGCGGGGCGACCGCATCGCTCAATTGGTGGTCCAACAGGTCGAGCAGGCCGACTTCGTGGTGGTCGACGAGCTCGACGAGACCGAGCGTGGGACCGGCGGGTTCGGGTCGAGCGGCCGCTGAGCTCAGCCCTCGTGCTCATCGGCGGTGAGCTTCTCGCGGAGCCGGGTGAGCACGCGGCTGAGGAGACGTGAGACCTGCATCTGCGAGACGCCGAGACGTTCGGCGATCTCCTGTTGGGTCATCTCCTCGTAGAACCGCATCCTGAGCATGAGCTGCTCCCGTGGCTCGACGCCGGCGAGCAGGCGTTCCACCACGATCCGGTCCTCGGATCGCAGGAGCGAGAGGTCGTCGGAGCTGAGGTCGAGCACCTCGCCCGTTCCCGACTCGTCGTCGCTGGTCTTGCCGATGGGTCGGGCGCGGTAGGCGCGGGCGGCATCGAGCGCTTCGAGCACCGCTTCGTCGGATGCGTGGACGGCGGAGGCCAGCTCGGCGATGGTGGGCGACCTTCCCAGCTGGTGGGTGAGGTCGTCGGCCACCGTCGTGAGCCTGAGGTTGAGCTCCTGCAACCGTCGGGGGATGCGGATGGCCCAGCCCCGGTCGCGGAAGTGACGCTTCAGCTCGCCCAGGATCGTGGGTGCCGCGAAGGTGGAGAACTCGAGCCCACGGCTGGGATCGAACCGCTCGATCGCCTGGATCAGACCGATGCTCGCCACCTGGAGCAGGTCCTCCTCGGAGATGCCGCGGTTGTTGAAGCGGCGCGACAGGTGAACGGCCAGGGCCATGTGCTCGTCGATGAGCCGGTCGCGGATCGCTCGTCGGGCCGTCTCGTCGGGTGCGTCGCGGTAGGCCTCGAACTGTCCCGCCGAACCGGAGCGGTCTCGTGGACCGTCCGTCAAGGTTCTATCGACCGGCGCTTGGCGGCATCGATCCTGCCCGCTTCGGCCTCGACCGTCACGTCGGAGAGGAAGGCGTCGAGGATCTGGCGGCTCAGGTCGGTGACGTCCAGATCGCGGTCGAGACCGGGCCGGGATGCGGAGAGCCTGATCTCATCGTCGCCCAGCCGGCATCGGACCACGAGCGGTCCCCCGGTCGACTCGAGCAGGATGTTGCATATCTCGCCCACTCCCACGCGCAGGTCCTCGACGTCGTCGTAGCTGAAGCGCAGACGGGCGGCGAGCCCGGTCACCGCCAGGCGGGCGATGCGGGCGTACTCCGGCCGGGGCGGCAAGGTGAGGATCACCTCGTCGTCCACCGATCCCTGCGCTGGGGCTTCGTCGGTCACTGTGCGCCCGATGGTAGGTCGACTTCGTTGCGGGCCCGGTGCATCGCCACGGTCATCCCGCGGGCTCGGCTGCTTCGACCGGCTTCACGGTGAGCAGCAGATCGAGGTCCTGGGTGACCCGGCGGGGCCGGGCATCCTGCTCCTGGTCGGTGCCGTCGGTCTGTTCGACGATCTGGCTGCCGCGAAGAGAGGTCTCGGACTCGGTGACCAGACCGGTGGTCGACACCATGCCGGTGGTGGATCCCACCAGGTCGGCCGCCAGCAGCCGGACCGGTCCCTCGCCTGTGTCGACCTCCTGGTCGGGTGCGTCCTGGGTGATGGTGGCCCGGTAGGTGAGCCGGTCGTCCTCGATGCTGGTGACCTCGTAGACGGTGGTCTGGCGGAGGGTGAGCCCGGTGGCGTCGCTGCGCGACACGGTGCGCCATCGGGCACCGCGGCCTATCGGTTCGCTGGGCAGGAGGGGGACCACCGATGTGAGGCCCTGCTCGAGCGACGACAGGGCGTCGGCCGATTCGGGCGGCAGCTCCGCGGTGTCGTGGTAGCTGACCGACGTGACCTCACCCCGGGGGTCGACGTGCATCCCGCCGGTGAGACCCACCACCGACTGTACGGCCGCGGTCAGCTGCAGGATCTGGACGTCGGTGAGCAGCGTGCCGGCGGGATCGATCCCGGCGTCGATCACCTGGAACGAGACCTGGGAGCCGTCCTGATCGGTCCGATCGACCGTGAGCCGGACGGTCTGGCGGGTCACGGGGGGGTCGAGGGTCTGACTGGCCTCGGTGTCGGACGTCCGTTGGGTGAGGTGCAGGTCGAGCCGGAGCTCCAGATCCACGGAGGTGTTCGGCGTGAGCCGGAACGAGACCGGACGCCGGGGCTCTGCTCCCGGATCGATCAGGGTCAACCGGGTGGCGGTCGCGGGTCGCTCCGGCTCCACCCGCGGATCCTCGCGGCCCAAGAGTCCGCACGCGCTGAGGGCGACGACCATGGCCGCGAGAGCGCACCGCGCGATCACACCGCATCGCATCGTCGAGCCGGTCACCGGCGTCGCGCAGCGACGAAGTGCTGGGCTCCGAGAGGGAGCCGGCGGAAGGTGCTGTCGACGGCGTCGGACAGCGCCCCGTCCGACGGTAGGAACAGGATGTAGCGCCGTTCGAGGAGGTCGAGGCCGGCCCCGGTGGTCAGGCCGGCGACCTCGGCGCTCGACAGGAGCTCGACCCCCTCGTCGAACTCGCAGCGGCTGACCGCCACGCGCGTCAGTGGGTTGTACGGGTTGTGCTCGAAGATCGCCACCAGACCACCCGGTCGCACCACCCTGGCCATCTCGGCGGTGAACGCCGCCCGGTCGGGCGGGTCCACGTGGTGGAGGACGCAGACCGTGAAGGCCACGTCGAAGGCGTGGTCCGGATGGGGCAGCCGCCGCCCGTCGTAGGAGCCGTAGGTGACGGTCGGGTTGAGGGTCGCCGCCTCGGCAACGGCATCGGCGGCTACGTCGACCCCGTGCAGGGAACCCACAGACGAGACGAGGTGCGAGTCGGTCACCCCGACCCCGCAACCCACGTCGAGGAGGCGTTGCTCACCCGGGTGGCCGAGCTGGCGGCGCACGATTCCGAGGAGGTGATCGGCCTTGCGCCTGGCGAAGAAGTCGACGTCCTTGCCGCTGAAGGACACCGAGCCGTTGACGTCGTCGGCGTAGGACGTCGCGTGGTCGTCGAAGTCGGCCTTCAAGGGCCGATCTCGCTTCGTAGGAGGTCTCGCCCCAGGTACAGCGGCCTCTGCTTCACCTCGTCGTGTATCCGTGCGATGTACTCCCCGATCACGCCCAGCACCGTCAGTTGGACACCTCCGAGCACCCCCATGGGGACCACGATCGATGCCCAACCGGGCACCACGTCGAAGCCGCCGACCTTGGCGATGACGCCGCCGATCGCCGCCAGGATCGACACTGCCGAGATCACGAACCCGAGCGTCATCGTCATCCGCAGCGGGACCGTCGAGAACGACACGATGCCGTCGGCGGCGAACGCCAGCATCTTGCGCATCGGGAACTTGGTGACGCCGGCGTGGCGGGCTTCGCGCACGTAGTGCACGCCGACCTGGTCGTAGCCGACCCAGGCGAACATGCCACGGAGGTAGCGCCGGTGCTCGGGCATGGCGGTGACGGAGTCGACGACGCGCCGATCGACCAGCCGGAAGTCGCCGGCGTCGGCCGGT
>JAAZBK010000382.1 GCA_012513855.1 Acidimicrobiales bacterium | reverse complement strand
TTGGTCATCGCGGTGTGGACGCCGCTCATGCCGGGGACCGGAGAACCCGTCGATCCTGGGCGTGGTGGGCGGCCGCCCTGGCCACCGGCGACCGTCTCGTAGCTCACCCAGCCATCGCCGCCGATCAGCAGGTTGTTCATGGTCCCCTGCGACGCCGCCGGCACCCGGCCGGGGATGGCCTGGGCCAGGGCGCCCATGCACACGTCGGCCACCCGCTGGCTCACCTCGACGTTGCCGGCGCCCACCGCGGCGGGGAACTCGGCCGCCACCACGGTCCCCGACGGCGCGATCACCGTCACCGGTCGCATCGATCCACCGTTGGCCGGAATGGTGGGGTCGAGGACCGACCGCAACGCCCAGGCGACGGCGCTGACCGTGACCGCCTCGACCGCGTTCACGTTGCCCTTGCGCTGCGGGTCGGTGCCCGTGAAGTCGAAGCAGATCCGGTCGCCGTCGACGCTCACCTTCAGCCGGATTCGGGTGGGCTCCTGCTGAGCCGGTGCCGGCCCGAAGCTGTCCAGTTGGTCGTCGAACGACCAGGACCCGTTCGGGAGGTCAGCGAGAGCGGCGATCATGCGCCGCTCTCCGTAGGCCACGACCTCGGTGAGCCCGTCGACGGAGGTGACCCCGTCGACGGGATCGATCAGCCGGGCCAGTCGCTCCGCTCCCAACTCGTTGGCCCCGACCTGCGCCGCGAGGTCGCCGGCCCGCTCTCCCGGCGTGCGCGACGAGGCGGCGAACACCTCGGCCACCTCTGGACCGAAGCGCACGGGTGGCAGCCGCAGCCCCTCCTGGTGGATCTCGGTGGCGTCGGCGGGCATCGAACCGGGTGCGGAGCCACCCAGGTCGGCGTGGTGGGCACGGTTCGCCACCCATCCGACCAGCTCACCGGCCACGATCACGGGCGTCACGAGCGTGACGTCGTTGAGGTGGGTGCCGCCCGCGTACGGGTCGTTCAAGATGACGTGGGTGCCTGCTTCGGCTTCGTCGCCCAGCGCGTCGATCGCCGCTGCCACCGAGGCCGGCATCGAGCCCAGGTGGACCGGGATGTGCTCCGCCTGGACCAGCATCGTGCCGTCGGCGGTGAAGAGCGCAGCAGAGCAGTCGGCCCGCTCCTTGATGTTGGGGCTGAAGGCACCGCGGCGGAGCACCTCCCCCATCTCGTGCGCGATCCCGGTCAGCCGCCCCACCAGCACCGCCAGTTCGGCCGGCGTCACGACGTCGCCCCTCGGCCGCGACCGCGCCGCCGCCCGGTCGACCTACCCGTCGACCCACCCGCCGCCACACTCGTTCTGGTCACCGGAAGCGCGCTGGAACGCCACATCTCACAACCAGAACAAGGGTGGGGGTGCCTCCCACGCGTTCTGGTCACCGGAAGCGCGCTGGGACGTTGCATCCCACAACCAGAACGCGTGAGGGGTGCGCGCTCGGTCATCGTGGAGTCGCCGCCGCCGAACCCGCCGCCGGACTGGCCGACATCGCTGGCGGACGGCCATCGACGCGGGTGAGGACCAGCGAACCGCTGGGGTGGGGATCGGCCCGCCAGCCCTCGGGCACCCACACGGTGCAATCGGCTTCGGCGATCACCGCCGGCCCGGCCACCGCCTGCCGATCGACCACGGGCAGGTCCTCGGGCGCGAGCGGGGACAGCACCCTCGCTGAAGCTCGGATGGCCACCACCTCCACCGCCGTACCCGGTCTCGCGTAGCCGTTCCTGCGCTGGTGTGCCTCGGCGAAGTCAGCCACGCCGGACACCCGGATCTCGTGGCTCTGGCCCTGGTAGCGGCAGTCCAGTTCTGTGACGATCTGGACCTCCGGGCCATCGGCCGATGCGACCCGGTCCGACCCATCGGCGGCGGAGGGCCGCCCCGACACGACAGGCGAGCCGTCGGCCGGCGCGACCTGGTCGAACCCGCCGGCCGAGGATCGGGCCGGACCGCAGGAGCCGGCGCCGCCCACCACCCCGGCCACGGCTTCACGGGCCAGGTCGTCGAGCGCTTCCTCGAGACCGGTGTGGTCGGTTCCGCCGGGCCAGGTGCGGACCAGGTCGTGCTGGCGGGGAGCGGTGAGGCAGCCCACCGCCGAGAGCACGCCGGCGCGGCCCGGTACCACCACGGCCGGCATTCCCAGCGAGGCGGCGATCGCACACGCGTGGAGGGGTCCCGCCCCGCCGAAGGCCACCAGCGCCAACCCGGTGGGATCGACCCCCCGGGCCACCGACACAGCCCGCACCGCCTCCTCCATGGCGGCGTCGACCACCGTGATGACGTCGTGCGCGTCGATGCCCTCGCCTGCCAGGGCCGACCGGGCCGCCGACACGTCCAGCCGACCGATCCCGGGCAGTTCCGCATCGGCCGGGAGCCGCCCGGCCGCCAGGTCGGCATCTGTGACCGTCGGGTGCGCTCCCCCGAGGCCGTAGCAAGCCGGACCAGGAACGGCGCCGGCGCTGCGGGGCCCGACGGCCAGTGCTCCGCCGGGGTCGAGCGCGGCGATGGAGCCACCACCGGCACCGATGGTGTGGATGTCGAGCGAGGGCATCCTGATCGGGAACCCGGCGACGGTCCGCTCCCCCGACGGTTCGGGGACGCCGTCGAGCACCAGGCACACGTCGGTGCTGGTGCCGCCCATGTCGAAGGTGACGGCGTGGGGCCAGCCCGCGGCCGTCGCCGACGCGGCCGCGGCCAAGACTCCCCCGGCCGGTCCGCTCAGCAGCAGCGACACCGGAAGATCGGCGCCGTCGGCAACGGGTACGAGACCGGCGGCGGAGGTCATCACCAGCACCTCTGCCGCGGCATCGGACAGACCACGCAGGTAGGTGCGGCACACGGGGCGCAGGTAGGCGTTGGCCACGGTGGTGACCGTGCGCTCGTACTCCCGGAACTGCGGCGACACGGCGCTCGACGTCGACACGTCGCAACCGGCCGCCTCGAGTCGGGCGGCCATGTGGGTCTCGTGTTGCGGGTTCAGGTCGCTGTGCAACAGGCAGACGGCGACAGCCCCGGTGTCGTCGGGAATCGCCGGCATCGCCTCGGCTTCGATCGGCTCGATCACCTGGCCGTCGGAACCGATGCGGCCGCCCACCTCGACCCGGTGCGACCGATCCACCAGCGGGCTCGGCCGATCGGCCCAGGGGTCGTACAGCGAGGGACGGTCCTGCCGAGCGATCTCGATGACGTCGGCGAAGCCCCGATCGGTCACGAGGGTCACCACCGCTCCGCGACGTTCCAGCAGCGCGTTGGTGGCCACCGTCGTGCCGTGCGCCAGGAGGGCCGGCACCGTCCCGCCGCCAGCAGCCTCCACCCCAGCGCGGACCGCCGCCCCGGGATCGGACGGCGTGGACGGGACCTTCAGGATGCGGCCGTCGTCGGTGACCACGTCGGTGAAGGTCCCTCCGGTGTCGACGCCGACTCGCATGGAGGCGAAGCTACCGCCCCCACCGTCGGCGCCGACCGGGTTGCGAACCCGGCCCCATGCATCCCGATCGGCCGACCCGGCGGGCGCGTTCCGTCACCGAGAGGAGCCGGCGACACACGTACTGAGCGGTAACCGGCCGACCGCGCGGAGATCCGCCAGGAGATCTCGGATTTCTGGAACCTTTTCGGCCGCTGGTGCGTCATTGAGGGTGATGTACCTCTCCCCCGTCCTCATCTTCGTGGCCACCGCCATGGCTCTCACGCTGTACGCCATCGCCCGACTCACCGCCGATCCGATCGTGGTGCGCTCCAGGCGGTAGCGTGCCGGCCCGGCCGCTGACGTCCGGGCCGCTGACACCCGGAGCACCGGACGATCAGCCGTCTGCCGGAGGGTGGAGCACCGTGAGCGCGGCGTCGAGGCGGCGATCCAGGTCGGAGAAGATCCGGTCGTAGCGGTCGTCGACCTCGTCCCAGACCAGCACGGCCTCATCGGCGGCGGCGACCAGCCACGCGTCGCGCCGGATCATCGCCTTGCGGAAGGCGTCGGTGTCGGCCGGTTCCTTGCGCTCGAGTTGCACCACCGCGCTGGCCGCCGCCTTGGCGGCCTCACCTCGTTCCCGAGCGGCACCGGACAGGTTCTTGTCGATGCCCGGGAACCCGACCACCGCCACGTAGGGCACCTCCACCGAGGCCGCCGCCTCGGCCGCCAGCACCTCGGCGCCGGGCCGTACCCCGGTGAGCACGACCAGGTCCTGCTTCACCCGGGCGAGGCCGTCGATGATGAGGGCGAGGTCGGACCGCACCTTGTCTGCAACCGGGTTCGGGTCCCATCCGCCCAGCCGGTCCGGGGTGTGCCCGAGCACCAGGAGCAGGTGGCCGGCCGGTATCCGCGGATCACGGCGGCGACGCTCGGCCCGCTGCTCCTCTGGCGGCAGGTCGGCCAGCTTCCCACCGGAACTCCCGGCTCCAGATCCGGCGCCCGGCCCGCCGTCGCTGGCCGCACCGGCGCCGGCACCCTTGCGGTGGGCATCTCGCTGGACCACCGCCAACTGGTCGACCAGGTCGTTCATGGCATCGCCCGAGTGGCCCTTCACCCACTCGAAGGTGACCTCGCCCCTGGGCCTGGCATCCACCGCCGCCAGGAGGTCCTGCCACAGGTCCTGGTTCTTGACCGGTTCGCCGGCCTTGGTCCGCCAGCCGTTGCGGATCCAGCCCTTCGACCACGACTCGAGGCCGTTCTTCACGTAGGTGGAGTCCATCACCACCACGAGCGGCCCCGGGTTGTCGGTGATGGCCCGCAGCACGGCCGTGAGCTCCATGCGGTTGTTGGTCGTGTCGGCCTCACCGCCGCTCGCCTGGTGCGATGACGATGACGCCCAGGCCCAGCCGCCGGGTCCGGGGTTCCCGCTGCAAGCGCCGTCGGTGTACACGCGGAGCGGTGCCGTGGAAGCCATCCCCGCAGGATGCCAGACGGCTGGCGCGCCACCGGCCACCTCCCTGGCCTGCCCCCACCGACCCGAACTTGGCCTGTTGCTGCAACTCGCTCAGCGCTGACGGTCGTATGGCGGCCCGTCGTCGATGGCGGGGTGCGACCGACAGGTTCGAGACAGGTCTCCGTCAGGGTTCCCTCGACATCGGCCGCCGGCCCACCGTCTGGAACAAGATGGTGCGAGCGGGTGCGAAGCGTGCTCTGGCGGGGCACCATGAAGGTCATGGCATTCGAGGACGGTTTCGTCGACCAGTTGCCCGACATCGACCCGCAGGAGACCACCGAGTGGCTCGACTCGCTCGACGCTGTGAGGGCCGCCCGGGGCGACGCCCGCGCCGAGTTCCTGATGCAGAAGATGCTCGGACGCAGCCATCAGACGGGCCTCGACGTCTCCGGTCTGGTCACCACGCCGTACGTGAACTCGATCCCGATCTCGGTCGAGCAGGCCAAGTACTGGTTCCCCGGCGACATCGAGCTCGAGCGCCGGATCCGGGCGTTCATCCGGTGGAACGCGGCCGTGATGGTGGTGAAGGCCAACAAGGCGGCCGACGGCATCGGGGGACACCTAGCCACGTTCGCGTCGTCAGCCGCCCTGTACGACGTCGGCTTCAACTGGTTCTTCCGCGGCAAGGACGACGGCAACGCCGGCGACGCCATCTACTTCCAGGGCCACGCCGCCCCCGGCTTCTACGCTCGGGCCTACCTGGAGGGCCGGCTCGACGAAAGCCACCTGGACCGCTTCCGGTTCGAGATCGGAGGGAACCCCGACGACCCGTCCGACTTCGGGCTGTCGAGCTACCCGCACCCGCGGCTCATGCCCGACTTCTGGGAGTACCCCACCGTGTCGATGGGCCTCGGGCCCATCAGCTCGCTCTACCAGGCCCGCTTCAACAAGTACCTGCACCACCGCCAGATAGACGACACGTCGGCGAGCCGGGTGTGGTGCTTCCTGGGTGATGGCGAGTGCGACGAGCCCGAGAGCCTCGGCGCCATCTCGCTGGCCGGCCGCGAGCGGCTCGACAACCTCACCTGGGTGGTCAACTGCAACCTCCAGCGCCTCGACGGACCGGTCCGGGGCAACGGCAAGATCATCCAGGAGCTCGAGGCCTCGTTCCGGGGCGCCGGGTGGAACGTGATCAAGGTCATCTGGGGCACCCAGTGGGACGACCTTCTCGCGGCCGACGTCGACGGTGTTCTGCTCGACAAGATGAACAGCACGGTCGACGGCGAGTTCCAGCGCTACACGATCGACGACGGCGCGTACATCCGCGAGCACTTCTTCGGACCTGACCCCCGCCTGCGAGCGCTGGTCGAGCACCTGAGCGACGAGGACCTGCGGTGGCTCCCCCGCGGCGGCCACGACTACCG
>JAAZBK010000381.1 GCA_012513855.1 Acidimicrobiales bacterium | reverse complement strand
CCGCCACCAACGAAACCGCAGGTCAGGGCCCATCCGAGAGGATGGGCCCTCCTCGTTCCCGGCCCGACTTCTAACGGATCTTCTAACGGGTGGGCGTCGGTGCAGGCCGGAAGAGGATGTCCAGCACGGCGGGCGCCTGGAAGACGCGGTTGTAGCTGCGGCCGGTGACCTCTTCGAGGATGCCGGCTTCGGTGAGCCGGCCGACGGCGTGGTTGGCGGCCTGGACGCTGACGTTGTGGGTGTCCGAGACGTGCTTGACGGTCAGCGATGGGAACTCGATGAGCTTCTCGGTCACGGCGAGGGCCACTCCCTTCATCCCTCGGGCCCGCAGCGTGGCCAGCGCATCCTCCCGCCAAGCCAGCAGGGCACGGATGCGGGACTCGGCATCCATCGCCTGCGCGCTGAGCGCGTTGCAGAAGTAGGTGATCCAAGCGTCGAACGCCCCGACCGTGCTCACCTCGCGCAGCAGGTGGCGATACCGGTCCGACTGTGCCTCGAAGTAGGGCGAGAGGTTGATCAGGGGCTCGCTGAGGAGCCCGTAGTCCATGAGCTGGAGGATGGCGATGAGGCGCCCGATCCGACCGTTCCCGTCCGTGAACGGGTGCAGCGCCTCGAACTGGTAGTGAGCGGCGGCGACGCGGATGACGGGATGGAGATCCGTCTCGTTGTGGATCCACTTCTCCCAGTCGGACATGCCGTTCGAGAGCTCGTCTCCGGGCGGGGGTGGGATGTAGGTCGCCTCGAGCACGCTGCAGCCTTTGTAGGGCCCGATGAGCACCTGTGTCTGGCGGACCTTTCCGGTCTGCCAGTCCTCGCTCGGCGTGCCACTGATCAGGGTCTCCTGCAGCTCGCACGCGAGTCGCGTGCTGATCGGCAGGACCTTCATCCGCGCGATGCCTTGCTCGGTGGCGTGGATGAAGTTCAACACCTCGGTGACGGCGTGGCTCCGGGGGATGTCGGCATCGAGCTCCGAGCTGAGGACGTCGGCGGCGGGCGCGAATGTTCCCTCGAGTGCCGAGGTGCTGACCGCCTCCCGGCGGATGGTCGGCCGCGCGACCAGCATGGGGTTCGGTAGGAGCTCCTTGGCCAGCGCATCCAAACGGCCGAGGTGGTGTGCGGCATCGATCGCTGCACCCCAGGTCTTGGGGCCGAGGTGGAGATCGGACGGCAGCGGGCTGGGGACGAAGGCGAAGTGGTTGACCTCGTGGCCGGCCTCCTCGACGGTGATCGGCACCAGCCTCCCGGTGGGCGACTCGCGGAACCGCTCGATCTGCATGTCTCAAGCTTAGCGCCATGAACCTTGAATTCCAGGGGTGAAACTTCTCGCAACCGTTCAGACGCTGACTCGGCGATCAAGGTTGCGCGCGGATGCTTGAAATCGAGCCTGTGGATTTCAAGTGGCGCGCTCGCCGTAGAGGGCCTCGCAGAAGAGCCTGGCGGCGTCGGCTTGCATGCCGGGGATGACGTGCTGGTAGACGGTCATGGTGAAGGCGGGGCTGCTGTGGCCGAGGCGTTCGCTGACGACCTTCACGTGGACGCCGGCCTTGAGCAGGATCGTGGCGTGGGTGTGGCGAAGGTCGTGGAACCGGATCCTCGGTAGGTCACTCCCGGCGAGGTGACGGTCGAAGACCTGACTGAAGTAGTCGGGGTGGGTGAGGCTGCCGTCGGGGCCGGCGAACACGGTCTCGTCCTCGCTCACCTTCAGCCCGGCGAGCGCCGCCTCCTGCTCCCGCACGAGTCGCCAGGCGCGGAGCGCGTCGACGGTGCGTTCGTCGAGGTCGATGGTGCGTCGGGCGGTGCCGGTCTTCACGTCGGCGATGGTCACCTGGTACTCGACGGTGATCACCGCCTGGCGCACCGAGAGCCGGTTGGCGTCGAGGTCGAGGTCTCGCCAGGTGAGACCGAGCACCTCGCCTCGGCGCATCCCGGTGTGGGCGGCGACCACGAACGCGGTGGCCAGGCGGTGCTCGGCGATCTCGTCGAGGAACTGGCGGAGCTGCTCGGGGGTCCAGACCCGCATGGCGGTGTCGCGGCCGGGCTTGGGTGGGTCGGCGAGGGTGGCGACGTTGCGCTGGAGGGTGCCCTTGCGGCAGGCGTCAGCGAGGGCCTTGCGCAGCATGTTGTGGATGTTGCGCACCATCTTGGGTGACAGCCCGCCGCCGGCGCCGTTGCGTCGGCCGCTGGTGAGCAGCAGGTCGTAGAGCCCGTCGAGGTCGTCGGGCGTGAGCCGTTGCAGCGGGATGTTGCCGATGTAGGGCACGACGTGGAGCCGGGTGTTGGCGACATAGGAGCGGTAGGTGCTGTGGCGGACCTGCCGGCGCCGCAGCGGCAGCCACCGCTCGGTGAGGTAGTCGGCGACCGTGATCCGCTCGGGGGAGCGGTAGTCGCCGTCGTGCATCCGCTTGACCAGCTCGCCGAGCACCTTCTCGGCGTCCCGGCGGGTGGCGCCGCCGGGATACCAGCGGTGGCGCTCCTTGCCGGTGGCGGGGTCGGTGCCCTCGTAGACGACGGCGTAGTACCGGTTGCCCTTCCGGGCGATGTGACCGCGCATGGGTCCTCCTCTCGGCCACCGCATCGGTGGCCGGCATCCCGCCGAGCGGCGGGGTGAGAGGAGGACACGACCACGCCCTGTCCTCGAGGGCGGCCGACCTTCGGTGTCGCCGAGGTCGGCCCGAACAGCATGCGCCCGCGTCCGGGGTCTGACAACCCCGGATGAATTGCGCGGTTTTCGGCCCCGAATCGGGCTTACGTAGGCATGACACCTCGTGCCGCCTCGTCCACCCCGCCGGGTCCGAACCCGACGAAGGCGTTCCTCACCGTCGAGGAAGCCGCCGCGGTCCTGCGCATCGGCCGCACCGCGGCCTACGCCCTCACCCGCCAGTGGCGGGCGACCGGTGGGGCTGAGGGCCTCCCGGTGGTGCGGGTGGGCCGGCTGCTGCGGGTCCCGGTCCACCAGCTCGAGCTCCTGGCGGCGGGGGCCATCGACCACGTTGACCCCACCCCGGAAGACCGCTCAGTCACCGAGGCCACATCGACGCCACCAGCCCCGGAGCCGTCACCTCGATCGGCCACCCGCCGACCCCTCCGGACGCCCGACCAGGCGCAGGCGACGCTCTTCCCGGAAGCGTCATGACGGCGCCAACCGGTATCCCGCTGGGCCACCCGTTTCAGGTCGACGCACTTGCACCAAGGTGGCCCCGGTCCGCCCGTGTCGCCTCGTG
>JAAZBK010000380.1 GCA_012513855.1 Acidimicrobiales bacterium | reverse complement strand
GTACCGGCCACGAACCAGGCCCGGGCACCCACCGGGCTCCCCGCCGTGACCGCGAACCCGGGTGCGTAGACGGTGAAGCCCGGTCCCTCGACCTCGTCGTGGTCGTGCTCCTCCTCGTCGTCGGCTTCGTCCTCGTCGTCGACTTCACCCTCAGCACCCTCGGCGCCGTCGTCTGCCGCCGCGCCCTCCTCACCGTCTTCGAACGACGCCTCGGCATCTTCCTCCCCCATCGAGTCGGGATCCTCCTCGGTGGGCAGCGCCTGGGTCTCCCGCTCTCCCGTGTGCCACACCAGCTCGGCCACCACGCGCACGCCCTCGGTGGACAGGAGGTCGAGGGTCAGCTCCATCCCGTGCTGGAAGTCGACGTCGTCGCTCAGGTCGAGGACGGTCTGCTCGCCGGCTGGCACCGAGACCTTGATCGGAGCGATGGGGGTGTAGAGCTCGGGGTCGTCGAAGCCCACGAGCAGCTCCAGCTCGGCATCGTCGTCCTCGTCGGGGTTGAGGATCGCCAGCTGGGTCCGGCCGCCCTGGACGATGCGGGCATCGGGCCAGAACCACCGGGCGGACGGGGTGGCGATGGCCGGGGTCGATGCCATCCCCCGTGGCGCGTCGGTGTCGATCGGCGTCGGGCCCGAGCCCGCCACCGGATCACCGCTCCCGTCGTGGGTCTGCAACCGGTCGACCGCGATCCGGCCGGTGCGGGTGGTGACGATGGCCGACACCTCCTTGCGGCGGGCCGGGTTCTCGAGGGTGACCACCTGGAGGCTTCGGGCCGGCACGGCGATGCCGGTGAGCGATTGGGGGGCCAGCGCGCCTTCGTCGGTGGCGAAGCGGATGTCTACGGCGGCGGTGTCGGGGAACGGGTTGAACAGGAAGATCTGCTCGGTGCTGCCGCGCAACGTCGACCCCGACGGCAGGTACCAGGTGTCCGACGCAGCCGAGGCGCATGGAGCCTGGTCGAAGCCGTCGTCGCCGACGACCCGACGTTCGACGGTGGCCCGACCGCCGAAGACCTCGACGGTGGACGCGGACCAATCGCCCTCCAGGACGTCTCGGGCCGTCACCCGCACCCGGCCGTTGACCGGGACCGAGATCTCCTCCGAGGACGGGTCGCCCTCCGGGCTGTAGTACGTGACGAGCGCCTCGGCTCCGGTGTCGCCCGCGTTGGCGATCACCACCGAGAGATCGGCGCCCTCGCCCTCTCCCGTGGCGGTCCCGCCGCCACAGAACCAGGTGGCCGACACCGAATCGGGAACGGCGGCGACCGGCAGGAGGTGCTCGGGCGATGCGAGCCGCACCTCGACCGGGTCGTCGGTGTCGACCTGCTCGCTGATCACCACCGCCGCGGCGGCCAGAACGATCAGCGCCACGAACGGCAGCCAGCGTCTCGGCGTGAACCGGCGGATGGTGCGGGCGTGGCGACCTGCTCGGCGGCGAGCCATCACGCCATCATCTCCTCTGACATCTCCTCTGACGTCTCCTCTGACATCTGCTCCGGGGGCGCGGCCGCGGCGGCGCTCCTCTCGCGACGGCGCACCCCGCGCCGCACGACGATGACCACCAGCCAGAGGCCGATCTGACCGACCGACGCCAGCCGGTGGGTGAACGGCGTTTCGTAGGTGAGCTCGGCATCGCCGGCCCGGCTGGTGGTGAAGGTCGACGCCCAGCCGTAGTCCAGGCGACGAGCCACTGGCACCCCGTCGATGCGGAGCTGCCAGCCGGAGTCGTAGGTCTGGGAGATGAGGACGTCGCCGGCCTCTGGCACCTCTCCCCGAGCACCCACGGCTCCGTGCTCGTGGATCAGGGCCGGGGCGGCGTCGGCCAGGTCGTCGAGCACCGCCTGGGTGAAGTGGTCACGCTCGCCCTCGCGCTTCGGGAGGACCGACCGCGTACCCGGGGATGCGGTGTTGCGGTAGACGAGCAGGCCTTCGGTGACGGGGATCTCCGCCAGGTCGAGTTGCTGGGCCAGGGTGTCGGTGAGCGATTCCGGCGGCGGGACCTGGCCGGTGATGGTGGTGCTCGACGGGGCGAGCCTCGACGAGACCACCACGTACTCGATGCCCATGGGAGCGAGCAGGTGACCGAGGCGGTTGGTCCGACCCTCGTCGGCCACGCGGAGAGCGTCGACCAGGAGTTCGGTGGAGCCGGGTGGGGCCTCGGGAAGCCGGTCGAGCACGGTGGGCTCACCGCGGTCGGTGGCCGCGTAGGCCACGTCGTCGTCGTAGCGCCAACCCGAAACCGGCAGGAGCTCGGGGTCACCGACCCACAGCACGCGGTGGGCCGGCCGGTCGCCGTCGATCGACAGCACGTCGTCGAGCGCGGTGAGGTGGTCGCCGGCCGGAACGCGCCAGCGACCGTCGAGGAGCCCGGCTCCGAGCGGGGCGGCACCGAGCACCACTCCCAGGGCGGCCGCCACCGACAGGATCTGGCGCCAGCCGAACCGGTAGGCCTTGAGGTCGATGTCGAAGCTGGCGAGGCCGAGCGCCGCGGCGAGCGAGAGACCGGCGGCCACGGGGGCCAGCACGACCTCGGCCGAGGGCAGCCCGACCGGGAGGTGGCCCGCCTGACCGGCCCACAGGACACCCCAGCCCACCAGCACCACGAACCAGGCCCGCACCGCCCACTCCAGGCGCCACGAACGGCCGATGATCACGGGCAGCACCCCAGCTACGAGGAACGCCCATCCGAGCGGGGGTGCACCCCAGGGGCCGCTCTCGAACCGGATCACCCGGCCGAGGCTCAGCGGCCCGCCGTTGGTGGAGCCGACCCCGGCGACCGAATCCCACCACGAAGGGGCGGTGAGCAGCTCGTAGCTCCACGGCAGGTGGAGCACGACGGCGAGCGCGATGGAGCCGAAGGCGACCACCAGCAGCCGGAGCACACCTGCCACCCGGAAGCAGAAGACCGAACCGAGGGCCAGGGCGACGCCGACCGCTGCGGTGATCACCAGGAACGAGGGCACGACGCTCGCCACGAGCGCCAGGATCAACCCCAGGCTGAGCACCAGGCCCGGCAGACGACGGCGGTGCAGGACCTTCACCTCGGGATCGTCGGCGTCGAGGCGAGCCGGCCCGAACGGGGCCACGCCCGTCGCCCGCCCGAGGAGCAGGATCACCCACGGCGAAGCCGCGTAGGCGAGGAGCCCGCTCCAGGAGCCACGGGCCAGGGCGTTGTAGGGGACGGGCAGCGCCAGGTAGACCGCGAAGGAGGCGACGCTGGCGCGGGCCGATCCGATGGGTCGGGCCAGGCGCCAGGCGCCCACGGCCCCGACCGGCACGCAGCCGAGGATCAGCACCTGCCGGAGGGCGCCGGTGGCCCCCACGAACAGGTACCCGAGGAGCCCGAGGATGGCCTGGCCGGTGGGCTGCCCACCGGCCCCACCGAGCCCTGAACGGCTCCACCCGCTCCACCAGGAGCCGAGCATCCGACCGGGTTCCGGGAACCGGGCGAACTCACCGATGGCGGGGATGTCGCCGGTGAGCAGGTCTCGCGACCCCACGACGAGGAGGACGCCGAGCACGATGGCGAACACGCCGGTGAGCTGACGGGAACCGGACTGGAACGCTCCGGCGACGTCGCGCGACGACCTCGCGAACTGGCGGACACGGTCGTCTCGCCGACCCAACTGGCCTCGGATGAGACCGTTGAGCCTGGCGTTGCCACGGACCTGGAACTCGCGGACGCTCGAGTCGTCGACCCGCCGCGCCGTGGCCAGCGCCTTGCGCCGGGCTCGGACGTCTCGTTGGCGACGGAGGTTCCACGGCCAGGCCGACAACACGTCGCGGGCCTGTTCGGGATGACCCGCGAGCACCGAGTAGAGGGCTTCGACAACCGCGAAGAACAACGCCTGTGGCAGCACGCGGATCCGGTGCCACAGCCCGTAGGAGACGAGGCTGGTGCGCAACCGGTGGCGGGCGAAGCGGCGACGTCGATCGTCGACCGTGATCCGCTCGCCCAACGCCTCGAGGTGGCGCACCCGCGCTGCCGGGACCACGAGCACCCGGGCACCGAGGGCGTGGGCGCGCCAGCAGAGGTCGAGGTCGTCGCCGAGGTAGTCGATGCCGTCGTCGAACCCTCCGAGGGCTTCGAAGAGGTCTGCTCGCACGAGCGTGCAGGCTCCCGGCACCACGAACACGTCGCGGACGCTGTCGTGCTGCTCCTGGTCGAGCTCACCCGGCTCGGCGTACGGCGACAGGACCCCGGTCTTGTCGGCCCCCATGCCGACCTGGAGCAGGCGACCGGGCGAGTTCCACTCGACCAGCTTGGGCCCCAGGATCCCGCCGTTGGACCGGAACCCCTCCTCCACCAGTGCCCGCACCGCGTCAGGCTCCATGGCCACGTCGTCGTGGCAGAACAGGTAGAACGCCGCGCCCTCGACGAGCGATGAGACGTGGTTGGCGGCCGCGCCGTACCCGTCGTCGGAGTCGAGGCGGTGGACGTGCGCTTCGGGCAGGACCGCGAGGACCCGTTCGGTGGGGTCGTCGTCGCTCGCGTTGTCGACCACCAGCACGCCCAGGTCGGCGTAGGTCTGGGCCGCGATGCTCTCCAGGGTCTCCTCGAACCAGGGCCCGGGGTCGTGGGTGACCATCACCACCACCACCGGAGGAACCGTGGCGGGAAGGACGTCGGGGGCCTCGCCGGCCGCCTCCGACGGCGTACCGGACTCACTGGGACGGAGCTTCACGATCGTCCGAGGCTAATGGTGCCCACCCGAACTTTGGGGTACCCCTGGAACCGTGTCTCATCGGTCACAGTGCTTGCAACTGTTATGCAGAGTGCATAACATTGCGAGCGAAAGCAACGATCGCACCAGGAGTTCCCAATGGCCGAACTGAGCCTCGACAACGTTTCCGACCTCGCCCGCGATGCCTTCTACGTGGGGGTCGGCGCCGGTGTCCTCGCCTTCCAGAAGCTCCAGGTACAGCGGGTCGAGCTGACCAAGTCGCTGTCGAGCCAGCTCGACGAGGCCAAGGGCAACGCCGAGAAGTCGATCGACTCCGCCAAGGGCTCCTTCGACAACGTGTCCGACCTCGTGGAGGACCGGGTGAAGCTGGTCGAGGAGCGCCTCGCCGCCCTCGAGAACCGCCTCGAGACCCTCGTCGCCCAGGTCGAGGACAAGCTCCCCGAGCAGGCCCGCGACCTCGTGAAGCAGGCCCGGGAGCTGGTGGGCCTCGCCGCCTGAGCAGTCCCCGGCCCCCGGTGGGCCACAGAGCTCCCGCTTGCTGTCGGGAGTGAACGTCCCCTTGCCCTGAGGACCGGCCTGCAGCCGGTCCTCAGGCGCGCTCGGGGCCGAGTCCCCTCGCAGGGCTCCGGCCTCTTAGGCTGTGCCCACCATGACGGACCGGGAGCTGGTCAGCAGCTACATCGAACGGGCGGCGGTGCGGGCCGACGGTGACCTCGGTCAGTACGTCCGCGACCGCGTGGCCGAGGCCCGACCCCACAGCCACGCGGGTGCCGAGATACCCGACGGAACACGCCTGCGCGGTGCCAAGCAGGCGCTCGTGGCCGTGTCGCGGCCCGTCACCTCGCACCAGTCCCAGGTGAACGACCAGGTGCTGAACGCCCTGGATCGGGTGGCCGACGACCTGCGCGAGCTGGCCGCCCGCATCACCACCACCGACCAGTACGTGTCGCGGGTCCGTGCCACCGCCGCCACCATCGAGGGCCTGGTCGACGAGCTGGTCACCGGGTTCGAGGCCGAGAGGACGGCACGCGAGGACCTGGGTGGTCAGATCGCCGCCGAGCGCGAGACCTTCGCCGCCTTCCGCCAGGAGGTGCTGGGCGAGCTGGCCGAGATGCGGGCCCGCCAGGACACCCTCCTGCGGGCCGCGCGCGAGGCGCTGCCCGACGGCGCCGACCGCCTCCAGCTCCTCAGCCGGGAGCTCTCGCACCACGACGACGCGCTCTACGAGGACATCGAGGACGCCTTCCGCGGTTCGCGGGAGAAGGTGTCGACGATGCTCGCCGGCTACCTCGACGACATCGCCACCGTTCCCACCGACTCGCCGGTGGTCGACGTCGGCTGCGGTCGGGGCGAGTGGCTGGAGCTGCTGAAGGCCAACGAGGTGCCCGCCTACGGCGTCGACATCAACCAGGTGGTGGTCGACCGCTGCCAGGAGATGGGGCTCGACGTCCGCCTGGCCGATGCCGTCGAGCACCTCACCACCGTCGAGGCGGGCACCATCCGCGCCGTCACCAGCTTCCACGTGGCCGAGCACCTGTCGATGGACACCCTGGTGGCGCTGATCGATGCAGCCCTCCTGGCCCTGGAGCCGGGCGGCCTGTTGATCCTGGAGACGCCCAACCCCAACAACCACCAGGTCGGGGCGGCCAACTTCTACCTCGACCCGACCCACCTGAAGCCGCTGCACCCGCTGTTCCTGGAGTTCCTGGTGACCTCCCGCGGCTTCGAACCGGTGGAGGTCCGCGAGCTGCACGGGCCGGGCATCGAGCCCCTGCGACCCACCGACCTGGCCGGCGACCCGGCCCGCACCGGCCCGTTCGTCGACGCCCTCAACGCCGCCTTCACGTCACCGCTGGACTACGCGGTGGTGGCCCGCAAGCCCGGCGCCCCGGCGTAGGCAGGCCACGCGAGCGTGCGCCGGCCCCGCGTCGCCATCCTCAAGCCCGACTACTACGGCATCGTCGGCGGCTTCGAGCGCGTGGTCGACATCCTCGACGACGCCCTCACCGACGACGGCTACCAGGTGGCCCGCCGGGTGGTGAAGGTGGTCGACCTGCCGCTGGAGGTGGGCGGCCTGGAGATCCCGCCGGAGGTGTTCGAGAGCCACCCCGAGTACTTTCGCTACCTGATCGTGCGCCAGGCCTTCGACCGCATCGACACCGGCGACTTCGACATCGTGATCTCCACTCAGCCGCCGTCGTTCAGCCACGTCCACCCGCGGCACCTGGCCCTGTTCTTCCACCACCACCGCGTCTACTACGACCTCGAGGACGTCTACGTGGAGGCCGGCTTCGTCGACGATCCCGAACTGCACCGGCGGGCCGGCCAGCTCATCCGCGAGATCGACCAGCCCCGACTGGACGAGGTCGGCTGGTTCCTGGCCGGCTCGCAGACCGTGGCCGACCGGCTGGACCACTTCGGCGGTTACACCAACGTGAGCCTGTTCCACGCCGGGGTGGGGGTGGGCGACGACGCCGAGGCGGTGCCGTTCACCCCGCCGGGCACCGGGCCCGTTCTCAGCATCAGCCGCATGGAGTTCCCCAAGCGCTCGGAGCTGGTGGTGGCCGCCGCCCACCTCCTGCCGGACCAGCCCATCTCGCTGGTGGGGACGGGGAGCCGAGACCTGTGGGTCCGCCACCTCGACCACGTCCTCGGCACCGGCCAGGTGGACGCCGAGTCGCTCGGTCCCCGCGACATCTGGTGCAACACCGGCCGCGAGGCGAAGCTCGTCCCCGACGGCTTCCGATCGCACGTGGAGTTCGCCGGCCGGGTGACCGACGACGACCTGGAACGTCGCTTCCGCGAGGCCCCCTGCGTGCTGGCCCTGGCCCACGACGAGGACTACGGGCTCACCGCCATCGAGGGCATGCGCCAGGGCCGTCCGGTGATCGTGTGCACCGACGGGGGCGGTCTCACCGAGCTGATCGTCCACGAGGAGACCGGGCTGATCGTGGAACCCACCCCCCGGGCGGTTGCCGACGCCATCGAGCGCCTGGTGAAGGACCGCGACCTGGCCGAACGCCTGGGCCGCAACGGGCAGGAGCGCGCCGCCGAGTTCTCGTGGGCCAACGCCGTAGACGAGTTCCGCGCCGGTCTGGCCCAGGTGGACCGGTGACCGAGTCGCTGTCGGTCGCCGTGGTCGCGCCGTCGGCCGTTCCGTTCAACACCGGGGGAGCGGAGCGGGCGGTGGCCGGTCTGGTGGCGGCCATCGACGAGCTGAGCCCGCACCGGGCCGAGGTGTTCAAGCTGCCTGTCGACGAGCGCACCCTGCCCGGTGTGATCGCCGGCTACCAGCACTTCTCCCTGCTCGATCTCAAGCACTTCGATCGCGTCATCAGCGTCAAGTACCCGGCGTGGATGGTGGGCCACCCCGCCCACACCGTGTTGATGTTCCACCCGCTGCGAGGCCTGTACGACACCTACCCGGCGCACCTCCCCACCGAGGTGACCGACCCCGAGCCGGTGGTCGAGGACCTGCTGCGCCGCCTCTCCCCCGGCGCAGGGCGGGAGGCGCTGCCCGACGTGTTCGGCTGGTTCGGGCTGGTGGTCGACAAGCTCGGCGCCGACCATCCCGCGCTCGCGTTCCCCGGCCCGCTCGCCCGACGCCTCGTGCACTGGCTAGACGGCGTGGCGCTGGCGCCCGGCGAGATCGTCGACCACGCCGCCCTGTCGGCCACCGTGGCCGCGCGGCCCGGCTACTTCCCCAACCGCGTCACCCCGCGGGTTGTGTACCTGCCGAGCGATCTGCCACCCGGTCCCGACCTCGCCGAAGGAGAGGGCCAGCGGCACTTCTTCACGGCGTCACGCCTCGACGGCCCCAAGCGCCTCGACCTGGTGGTCGAGGCCATGGCCCACGTCCGGGGCGACGTCGCGCTGGTGATCGCCGGTGAGGGGCCAGATGGCGAGCGCCTGCGGGCGCTGGCCGCCGGCGACGACCGGATCCGCTTCGCCGGCTACCTCACCGACGACGAGCTGCGCCGCCACTACGCGGAGGCGCTGGCCGTGCCGTTCGTCCCGCTCGACGAGGACCTGGGCCTCATCACCCTGGAAGCCATGGGCCGCGGCGTACCGGTGGTCACCACCACCGACTCCGGCGGCCCCACCGAGTTCGTCGACGACGGCGTGAACGGCCTGGTGGTCGAACCCACGGCCGAGGCCCTCGGAGCCGCGCTCGACCGGCTGGCCGCCGACCCGATCTTCGCCGCCCGGCTGGGCACCTCGGCTCGCCACAGCTCCGACGAGGTCACGTGGGAGGGCGCGGTCGAGTCCCTGGTGGGCACCGGCTCGCGGGCCAACCGGAAGCGCCACGCCACCACCGGGCCTGTCGGTCGCCCCGCTCCCGAGCGAGGCGCTTCGGGTCGCCCCCGAGTCGTGATCCCGGCCACCTTCCCGATCCACAACCCGGTGGGCGGCGGCCAGCTCCGGGCCCGCCACCTCTACGGCGGAATGGCCCGTCACCTCGACGTCGAGGTGGTGGCCCTGGTCGACTGGAACACGCCGCCCACCTCTGTCGAGATCGCGCCCGGCCTGGTGGAGACGCTGGTCCCCCGAACCGCCGCGGCCCGAGACGCGTGCCTGCAGACCAGCCTCGAGGTCGGGGTGCCGGTGGCCGACATCGTGTCCGGTCACGAACCGGAGCTGACCCCCGGGTACATATCCACGCTCGCCGCCGCCCTCGACGGGGCCGACGCCGTGGTGCTGGCCGAGCCCTACCTCGTCCGCGCCGTCGAGCAGGCGGTGACCGAGGCCGGCATCCCCGCTCCCCCGGTGGTGCTCGACGCCTACAACGTCGAGGCTGCCCTGAAGGAGCGGATCCTCCCAGAGACCGAACTGGGTCAACGGCTCATGCGCTGGACCGTGGCGATCGAGGCGGAGGCGGTGTCGCGCGCCGCCAAGGTGGTGGCCTGCGGCGAGATCGACGCGGCCGACCTGGCCGCCCGCTACGAACGTTCGCCGTCCGACGTCACCGTCATCACCAACGGCGCCGAGGTACCAGCCGAGCCAGCGAGCCAGTCCGAGCGCAACCACCGGGCGCACGAGTGGCTGCGCCGCTACCACCGCACCGGGCCGCTCGGAGACGGCCACACCCACCTGGGTCTGTTCGTCGGTTCGTGGCACCCACCCAACGTCGACGCCGTCTGGATGCTCACCGAACTGGCCGACGCCCTCCCCCACCTGCTGATCGTGAGCGCTGGCAGCATCGGCGACGCCTTCTACGACCGCGTCGTCCCCCCGAACATGGTGTTCACCGGCGTCATCACCGACGCCTCGCGCCGCCTGCTTCTGCGCAGCGCGCACGTGGCCCTCAACCCCATGCGCCTGGGCAGCGGCACCAACCTGAAGCTGGTCGAGTACCTCTCCAACCAGATCCCCACCGTGTCCACCCCGTTCGGCGCCCGCGGGCTCGACGTGGTCGACGGCACCCACCTCCGCCTGGCCGAGCCCGAGGGCTTCGCCGCCGCCATCGACCACGTCCTCACCGACGCAGACGCCGCCGCCCGCATGGCCCGCGCCGGCCGAGATCTGGTGGCCACCGACCTGGCCTGGCCCGTCCTGGCCGACCAGCTGACAGACCTCGTCACCTCAACCGCGGGGATCGTGCTCTAGAGACGCAGTACGTCGTCGTGTAGGAGGCTGCTGGCCATGGACGACGGAGCGGAAGAGGTGCTGTACGGCGGGGTCGCCAACGCCGGAGCGGTGGTGCGGCGAGGACCGCACGTGCTGCGGCCGTCGAACGAACACTCGTCGTCGATCCTGAGCTTCCTGGGCCAGATCGAGGCGGCCGGGTTCGACGGCGCGCCGTCGCCGGTCGGGTTGGACCCCGATGGCCGTGAGCGGTTGGTCCACATCCCGGGCGACGTGGCGATCCCGCCGTACCCGGAGTGGGTGCAGACCGACGACGCGCTGGCGTCGATCGCCGTGCTCATCCGAAGGCTTCACGAAGCGTCGTCTCTCGTCGACACCCGCGCGATGACGTGGAGCACCGAGATGGTCGACCCCGAAGGCGGTCCCGTCATCTGCCACAACGACGTGTGCCTGGAGAACGTGGTGTTCCGGGATGGTCGGGCGGTCGCGCTGCTGGACTTCGACTTCGCGGCATCGGGGCGTCCCACCTACGACCTGGCGGCGTTCGCCCGCATGTGCGTGCCGATCGACGACGACGTGAACGCGACCAAGCTCGGCTGGGCGCCAGCGGACCGACCTCGACGCCTCAGGTCGGTGTGCGATGCGTACGGCTTGGACACCGGCGAGCGAACCGACGTGCTCGAGTCGCTCGACGCCGCCATCGCCGCGGGCGGCGAGTTCGTGCGACGGCACGTCGAGGCGGGCGAGG
>JAAZBK010000379.1 GCA_012513855.1 Acidimicrobiales bacterium | reverse complement strand
TCACCACGGTTCGACAGGTGGCCGGCACCGGGTCGGCCGGCCCCAGCACCACGATGCAGGAGAGTTCGCCGTCCTGGTGGCTCGCCCTGCGCAGGACGTGGCGGCTCGCGCTGTTGCGCGCCCTCATCCCCGCCGGGTCGTCGAGGAGCACGACGGCGTGCCCGCCAGCGGACGGTTCCAGCCGTTGGGCCAGCTCGCCGGCCAAGGGTCCGGTGACCGCGAGGGTCGACCGGCCGTCGCGGTCGACGGTGTGGGGGAGCCACGCCAGCCAGTCCCAGGACTCCTTGGCGCTCCGATCGACCACCGCGCCCAAGGCCAGGTCGGCAGGGCCGTGGCAGGCGGCGAGCTGGGCGAGCACCGAACGGGCCAGCGCTCGCGCCTCGCTGGCGGGACCGACGATGGCCACCGGTTCGCCGGGCCTCAACGTGAGGCCGAGGGCGCAGTGGGTCAACCCGAGATCGGACCCGATCACCCGCTGGACCTCCTCGGGCGCTCCGACGAGGTCTCCGAAGGTCTCCGGCGTCCAGGGGCTGGTGCCGAAGCCGATCCGGACGCTGAACGCGTCGTGGTCGCCGGGACGGCGCTCCCAACAGCTGGGCGTGGGCGAACCGGCCATCAGCCGAGCCGCCTCCGAGCCGGGCAGGGAGACGGCGCGGCGGGCCCGCTCGGCTTCGGCTGCCGAATCACGCTCGGCACGTACGCGTTCGAGGTCTCGCTTCAGGAACCGTGCGTACCGACGACGAACCCACCGCCGGCGGACCCGGGAATCGGCGGTGTTGGCCAGCATCATCAGCGGCCCGATCACGGCGAAGGCGGCGTAGGTCCACGATCCCAGCACCACCACCATCACGCCTGCCCCCAGCACCGACACGGCCATGGCCACCATCCCGATCTGGGAGACCGGCGGTGCCGGCGGCTCCGGGTCGGGCAGGCGAACCGGTCGGGGACGGGGAGGCAGGGGCGTTCGCCCCGTCCGGTGCCTGGGGGTGGTGACGCCGGCGGCTGGTTCCGCGGCGGCGGTTCGCTCCGGGTCGGAGCCGGCGTGCGACACGGGCACGGGCACCGGGTGCAGGCTCAACGTGCTGCCCGACGTCAGCCTCGATGCTTCGACCGTCGTGCTGGCCGAGGTCCGGCAGCCGTCGATCCACACGTCGGCACTCCGCCCGGTGCACGACGGCTCCAGGTCGCGCGCCAGGTCGGCGAGGGTGGCGTCGGGACGGTGGGCGGTCACCTCGACGTCGCGGTGGGATTCGGGTAGCAGGTGGCGGATCAGCACGGGCGGGGCTCCGGATGGAACCGGCCGTCCGAAACCAGTGGGGAGCAGCCGGCCGTCCTCCCCGGACGAGATCGGACCCTTCATACCCCCGATCCGCTCCGCTCAACCCGGGCGGTGGCTCGAGCCGTCGCCGGTGGGCAACCCGCGGTTGGTGACCAACGCGGGCCTTCGCCCCGCGAGGGTGGTCCTGGGTAGCGTCGGGTCCATGACCGAACCACTCGTTCCCAGCGTCGGCCTCGGTGTCGTGCACCTGTTCTGCGTGGCGGCACCCGGAGCCGACGGCGCCGCGCTCGCCGCCGCCGTCGATCGGGCCACGGCCGACGACGTCCAGGTGGTGCCGGTGGCCGTCCTCGGCCACAAGGCCGACCTGGCGCTGATGGTGCTGGGCAAGGACCTGTGGCGGCTCCGCCGCTTCCAGTCCGAGGTGGTGGCCGCCGGCTTCACGGTGGTCGACTCCTACGTCTCGATCACCGAGCTCTCGGAGTACGCCAAGGGACTCCCCGAGGAGATGGCGCAGGCCCGGCTCTATCCGCAGCTGCCGCCGGAGGGGAAGCGGGCCTGGTGCTTCTACCCGATGTCGAAGCGTCGTGAAGAGGGCGCCAACTGGTACACGCTGCCCTACGACGACAGGAACGCGCTGATGCGAGAGCACGGCTCGTCCGGTCGCAAGTTCGCGGGCCGGATCCTGCAGCTCATCACCGGGTCGACCGGGATCGACGACTACGAGTGGGGCGTCACCCTGTTCGGTGAGAAGCCCGACGACCTCAAGGAGGTCGTGTACACCCTGCGCTACGACGAGGCATCAGCGCTCTACGCCGAGTTCGGACCGTTCGTCACCGGCGTGATCGGCACCCTCGACGAAGTCCTCGAAGCCGTTGGCATCGGGACCTGACATCGGCCCTCCACGATGTGGTGAGGTTTCGAAAACTACAGTTCCCGGCCACATGGGCGTCAGCAGTCGGTTCCACAGCGTTCGTACCGGGGGGAAGATCCACCACCTCCTCCGCCTGACCGCGCTCGTCCCGGCACTCCTCCTCTCGGTGCTGGTGGTGGCCGGCCACGGCTCGCCGGCTGGTGCCGCCCCCGGGCAGGAACCGACCGAGGCCGAGCTGGGCGACGGTGGCGAGACCGCCGAGGAAGAGGAGGCCAGGGTCTGCGCCTTCACCAAGGCCCAGGCGATCGAGGTGAACGAGGGGCCCCTCGGCTCGTCGATCTGGGGCCGGCTCTGCCAGGTGGTCGACGGGGCGCCCACGTTCGCCGAAGGCGTCACCATCAGCGTTGCGGCCGAGGACGGCAGCGAGGTCGGCGAGGCCACCACCGGCCCCGATGGAGTGTTCATCGTCGAACTGCCGGGCAACGGCATCTACTCGGTCACGCTCGACGTCGAGACGCTTCCCGAGGGAATGTCGCTCACCGACGAGGACCGCGCCACGCTCAGCTCGGTGCGGGTCCGGCTGGGTGATCAGCAGGTCGCGTTCCGGCTCGGCGATGATGGTCGGGGCAGCCGTAGCTTCTCCGACTACGCAACGGTCGTCGCCAAGGGCCTTCGGCTCGGTCTGATCCTGGCCGTGGCCGCGGTGGGGCTCTCGCTCGTGTACGGCGTCACCGGGCTCACCAACTTCGCTCACGCCGAACTGGTGACGGTGGGAGCGATCATCGCCTACGCGCTCAACGCCGCCGGGGTGCCGTTCTGGCTCACGGTGCCCATGGCGATCGTGGCCGGTGCAGCGATCGGGTGGGGCAACGACCTGGTGGTGTGGCGTCCGCTCCGCAAGCGCCGCCTGGCTCTGCTCTCGATGATGGTGGTGTCGATCGGGCTCAGCCTGGCCCTGCGCAACTTCTTCCAGATCGTGTTCGGCCCCGAGGGCCGGCGCTACACGGCTTCGAGTGGGCAGTTGGAGCGGTCCTACGGCCCGTTCCGCCTCACCCCGAACGACGTGAAGGTCATAGCCATCTCCATCGTCGTGCTGGTCCTGGTGACCCTCCTGCTGCGGCGCACCCGGCTCGGCACCGCCATCCGGGCCGTGGCCGACAACCCCGACCTGGCCGAATCATCGGGCATCGCCGTCAACCGGATCGTCGCCGTGGTGTGGGCCCTCTGCGGCGGACTCGCCGCGCTGGGCGGGATCCTCTACGGCCTCACCCTGAACGTGAAGTTCGACATGGGCTTCCTGCTCCTGCTGTCGATGTTCGCGGCGGTGGTGTTGGGCGGGCTGGGAAGTGCCCCGGGTGCGATGCTGGGGGCCATCACCATCGGGATCGTCCAGGAGACGTCGGGTCTGTTCGTCGACACCGCGTACAAGTTCGTGGTGGCCCTGCTCGTGCTGATCCTGGTGCTGTTGATCCGGCCCCAGGGGATCCTCGGTCAGCGTGAGAGGTTCGGATGAGCTTCATCGACATCATCGCGCTGGCCCTCCAGACGGCCATCGGGTTCCAGGGCGCCTCCTACGCGCTCGCTGCCGTCGGCCTGAACCTCCACTTCGGCTACACCGGGCTCTCGAACTTCGGTCACGTCGGGTTCCTGCTGGTTGGGGCCTACGGGATGGCGATCTCGGCCGACCAGGGCTGGTCGATCTGGGTCGGGTTCGCGCTGGCCATCGGGGCTTCGGTCGTGCTCGGGCTCCTGCTGGGCATCCCCACGCTTCGGCTGAGGGGCGACTACCTGGCGATCGTCACCATCGCCGCCGCCGAGATCCTCCGCCTGGTGGCCAACGCCAGACCGAGCGAACCGCTCACCGGCGGCTCGCGTGGCATCGGCGGGCTGTCGGCTCAGCTCGGCTTCTTCCGGCGCAACATCTTCGACGAGCCGTTCAGGATCGGCGACGTCTTCGTCATCTCGGCCCGCGACCAGTGGCTGATGCTCTGGACGTGGGGCCTCGTGCTGGTGTTCTGCCTGTTGATAGGCCTGCTCGTCCGCAGCCCCTGGGGCCGGGTCCTCCGCTCCATCCGCGAAGACGAGGACGCCGCCCGCTCACTGGGCAAGAACGTGGTGGTGTTCAAGCTGCAGTCCTTCGTGCTGGGCGGGGTGATCGGTGCTCTGGCCGGTTCGCTCATCGCCCTCGGCGACGGCAGCGTGAGCCCCATCCGCTGGGTGGCCACGCTCACCTTCGCCCTGTACGCGGTGGTCATCCTGGGTGGAGCGGGCACGGTGTGGGGTCCGGTGGTCGGTGCCGTCGTCTACTGGTTCATCCTCGACGCGGTCGAGGGCGTCCTGGGCAACCTCTGGTTCGACGTGAGCGACACCACCGTCGGCGCGGTGCGGCTGGTGCTCACGGGCCTCGGCCTCATGGCCCTCATGGTGTTCCGGCCCCAGGGCATCCTCGGGTCCAAGAAGGAGATGCTCGCCAGTGGCCGCTGACGCGCTCGACGGGGTTGCCTCAGACCCGGGGGTGCCCAAGCCCGACCCCATCCTGGTGGTCGATGGCGTCCAGCGCCGCTACGGCGGCCTCACTGCCGTCGACGTCGACCACCTGGAGGTTCCCCGCGGGGTGATCACGTCTCTGATCGGTCCGAACGGGGCCGGCAAGACCACGTTCTTCAACCTCCTCTGCGGGTTCGACAAGGCCGACGCAGGCCAGTGGACCTTCGAGGGCCGGCGCGCCGACGGAGTCCGACCTCACGTCCTCGCTCGGCGGGGCATGGTCCGCACCTTCCAGCTCACCAAGACCCTCGGTCGCATGACCGTGCGCGAGAACATGCTCCTCGCTGCGAGCGGGCAGCGAGGCGAGCACTTCCTGAGTGCGCTGGTCAAGCCCACCTGGGCCTCCCAGGAGAAGGCGAACATCGAGCGGGCGAACGACCTGCTCGAGCGGTTCAAGCTGTCGGCGCTGGCCGACGAGTACGCGGCCGGTCTGTCCGGTGGGCAGCGCAAGCTCCTGGAGATGGCTCGCTCCTTGATGGTCGAGCCCACCCTGGTCATGCTCGACGAACCCATGGCCGGCGTGAACCCGGCTCTCACCCAGAGCCTCCTGGAACACGTCACCGCTCTGCGCGACCAGGGCATGTCGGTCCTGTTCGTGGAGCACGACATGGACGTGATCATGACCATCAGCGACTGGGTGGTGTGCATGGCCGAAGGCCGGATAATCGCCGAAGGTCGGCCGGCCGACATCAGCGGCAACCCGGCCGTCATCGAGGCCTACCTCGGCATCGACCACGGCGGTTCCGTGTCGGGAGCGATCCGGTGACCGGCGCAGACCCGGGCGAGGTCCTGTTGAGCGCCGAGGGCCTCGTGGCCGGCTACCTGCCGGGCGTCGACATCCTCCGTGGCGCCTCCCTCACGCTGCGCGCCGGCGAACTGGTGGGCATCATCGGTCCCAACGGGGCGGGCAAGTCGACCCTGATCAAGACCCTCTTCGGCCTGGTGCCGGTGCGCGAGGGAAGCGTCCAGCTGAACGGTGAGGACATCACCAGCCTGTCGGCTCACGAGCTGGTGGAGCGGGGCGTCGGTTACGTGCCCCAGACCCGCAACGTCTTCCCCTCCCTCACGATCGAGGAGAACCTCCAGATGGGGGTGTTCACGATCCCGAACGAGTTCGAGGAGCGGTTCGAGATCGTCACCGACCTGTTCCCTCTGCTGAAGGAACGACGCAAGGAGCGGGCGGGCCTGCTGTCGGGTGGCCAGCGTCAGATGGTGGCGATGGGACGGGCCCTAATGCCCGATCCTTCGGTGCTCCTGCTCGACGAGCCCTCCGCGGGTCTCTCGCCGGTCAACCAGGACGAGGTCTTCGCCCGGATCGACAGGGTCAAGCAGGCCGGGGTCTCGGTGGTGATGGTGGAGCAGAACGCCCGGAAGTGCCTGCTCATCGCCGACACCGCGTTCGTGCTCGACCAGGGCCGCAACGCCCACTCCGGCACCGGTCGCGAGCTGCTCGACGACCCCGCGGTGATCGAGCTCTACCTCGGCACCCTGGCCCGCGAGCTCTAGACGCTCAACCGCGCTCCGCGAGCTCGTGAGCGAGGTCGCGCGCCGGTCACCGGACCTGGCTGCCCCAACAGGTGAGGGTTTCGTCCAGGCGGATGGCACAGCTGCGCTCGGAGCCGGCAACCACCGAGTTGAACTGCCCGGCTGGGGCGTCGGTCTCCCCAGTCCAGTTCGCTCCCCAGCAGGCGACGCTGCCGTCGGTGCGGCGGGCGCAAGCGTGGTACTCGCCGACGCTGACCTGGTCGAAGCTGCCAGCGGGTGGGCTCGTGACGCCGTAGTCGCTGGTCCCCCAACACGTGATCACGTGGTCGAGGTCGATGGCACAGGCGTTCAGAGCGCCGGCGCTGACCGCCTGGTACGAGCCCGCTGGTGCCGTCGACATCCCACCCAGGTCGCTCCCCCAGCAGGTGACGTCACCATCAGAGGCGAGCGTGCACGCGTGGCTGCCTCCTGCGCTGATGGCCGAGAACGAACCGTCGGGAGGGCTGGTCTGGCCGGCCGAGTTCGAACCCCAGCAGACGATGGAGTCGTCGATGGCCATGGCGCACGCAAAGCGGGAGCCGGCGGCTACGGCCTGGTAGGTGCCATCGGGTGGTGTGGCGCGCCCAGACGCATCGTCGCCCCAGCAGGTGAGGGTGCGGTCGGCCGAGATCGCACAGGAGAAGTCGTAGCCTGCGGTGACCGCCAGGTGGTCGCCGGTCGGCGGAGTCGCCATGTCGATGGAGTTGGTGGTCCAGCAGTCGAGAGCGCCGCCGGTGCTCAGGGCGCAGCTGTGGTTCGCTCCGAGCGACACCGACTCGAAGGCGCCGTTCCCAGGCACGTTCAACTGACCGGATCCGTTGTCGCCCCAGCACACGACGGAGTCTTCGGTGCTCAGGGCGCAGCTGTGCTCGTGCCCTGTGGCCACGGCATCGAAGGCGCCGCTGGGCACCGAGGCCAGACCGGCTTGGACGTTGCCCCAGCACACGAGGGTGTCGTCGTCCCTTATGGCGCAGTTGTGGCTCATCCGCGAGCTCACCGCCTTGAACAGGCCTGGTGGCGGTGTGGCCTGACCGTGGTTGTCGAAGCCCCAGCACGAGAGCGTCCGGTCCGAGGCGATGGCACAGGAGTGTCCCCATCCCGACGAGACGGTGGTGTACGAACCGCCCGGCGGATCGGTCTGGCCTGCTGGGTTGTCACCCCAACAGGTGATGGACCCATCGGTGGTGATGGCGCAGACGTGGTCGCCGCCAGGTGCCACGCTGCTGTAGGTGCCCGCGGGTACCTCCGAGAGCTCCGGAGGCCCGGCCCAGCACAGCAACGTGTCGTCGGTCCGGATGGCGCACAGGGCCCCAGGGCTGATCTGGACCGACTTGAAGGTTCCGGTCGGCGAGGTATCAGGTCCATGGCCGTCACCCCAGCAGCTGATGGTCCCATCGGTGCGGAGACCACAGGATTCGACGAAACCGAGGCTCAGCGAGCTGAATGAACCCGACGGCGGGTTCGACTGGCCCCAGGCGTTGTTTCCCCAGCAGCCGATGGTTCCGTCGGCGCGGACGACGCAGGAGTGGTCGACGCCCGCTCCGATGCGTTGAGCCTGGTGGTCGGCTGACGAGTCCGCGGTGACGATGCCGGTGCTCAGGTCGATCGTCCCGATGTCGGCGGAGCCGTTGGCGATCGTGAACTCGACAGGCGCTCCGTCGCCGTTGGCGACCACGGCTCCGTGGTCGTCGTGGAGGAGCAGAAGGTGGAAAGCGCCCGGGTGGAGGGCTTCGATCACGAAGGAGCCTGCGGCTGTGGTGATGGCGGCGGCGGCGTGGGCACCGGTGCTGGCGTCGACCAGGTTGACCGAGGCGTCGCTGACCGGGTGGCCAGCGCTGTCGACCACGGCTCCCTGGATGGAGCCAGAAGGGACGACGACGGCATCGGCGATGGCGGTCGTCCCGCCGACGATCTGGATGTCGTCAGCGGACGACCAGTCGTCGGCATCGGGCCACCACCGGTCACCGACCTTGATCCTGTAGGTGCCGTCAGCGAGCCCGCTCGATTCGCGGATCAGGTACTCGCCGAACCCGTCGGTGGTGCCGGTGGCGACGATGGTCTCTTCGTCGGCGAACACCGCGATCGGAACGCCGGGAAGGGCGGTGCCGCCCGGCGCGGAGATCGTTCCCTTCAACAGGACCGGTGTCGTGTCACAGCCGGCCAGCACCGAAGCACCGATGGCGATCGCTACCGCGAGCACGGCCATCCGTGGGGTGGCAGTGGGCCTCGTCGTGGTCGCTCTACGTCTCAGCACTTGCCCGTCTTCCGGTACTGGGGTCGGTCGGCGCAGGTAGGCCGCTCGTCGGCCACGGTAGTGCCAGCTGTTCAGACCCGGACCGTGACCCGCGGGTGTTGCGGTCGATCTCCCGAAAACCGGATCGGGCAGGGCTCTGGAGCCCTGCCCGATCCTGGATGTCAGATCGGTCCCACCGGAGCGGGACCGTGGGTCCTACTCGCCGACGACGATC
>JAAZBK010000061.1 GCA_012513855.1 Acidimicrobiales bacterium | reverse complement strand
CTGGAGCAGGCGACGGATGATGTACTTGATCAAGTTTCGGGCCCTCGGTCATGACTGGGCCGGTGGGGTCACCCGCGGGTGACCCCACCGGCCGCAGCAGCGTCGGTTACTTGACGGTGATGCCGGCGACGTCAATGGCGCCGAAGGCGTTCAGCTTGACGTTGTCGACCTTGGTGGAGTGGCCGTACGGGGTGGCGGAGTACCACAGCGGCAGCGTCGGGTACGTCTCGTTGAGCATCGCCTCCGCCTCCTGGTACTTCGCGTTGGCCGCAGCAGCGTCCGTGGCCGCCGCAGCGTCCGTGAGGGCCTGCTGGAAGGCGGGGTTGTCGTACTTGCTGTCGTTGGAGGCAGCGCCCTTGCCGTAGATCGGGGTCAGGAAGTTCTCGATCGACGGGTAGTCCATCTGCCAACCACCGCGGACGATGCCCTTGAGCTCGCCGGCCTTGATCTGCGTGCGCAGGGTGGCGAAGTCGGGGGTCACGTTGACGGCGCAGTCGACACCGAGGGTGTTCTTCCAGCCGTTGCAGATCGCCTGGGCCCACAGCTCGTGGCCCGCGTCGGGGTTCACGGAAATGGTGAGCTGGCCCTCGTAGCCGCCGGACTCCTCGTAGAGGGTCTTGGCCTTGGCCTCGTCGAAGGTGCAGCCGTCGGTGCACTGGCCTTCCTTGTAGCCGTCGACGACCGGGGACACCCAACCGGTGGCCGGGGTGCGGCTGCCGTTGAAGATCTCCTTGGTGATGGTGTCGCGGTCGATGGCGGCACCGAGCGCGGCGCGCAGCTTGGTGTTGTCCTTCAGCTGCTCGTCGGTCGGCATGAAGGTGATCCACTGGATGATGCCGGTCTCGGCCACCTGGGCGCGGTCGCCGAGGGCGGCCTTCCAGGCGTCGCCCGCGAGCTGGTCGGGCGGGATGACGTCGACGACGTCGACGTTGTTCGCCAGCAGGTCGGCGTAGGAGGCCGAGGGGTCGGTGTACATGCGGAACGTCACCTTGTCGACGTTGCCCGCGTACTCACCGGAGTAGTCGGCGTTCTTCTCGAGGACGATCTCGGTGGCCGAGTTCGAGGCGACCTTGTAGGGGCCCGCACCGATCGGCTGCTTGCCGAAGGCGTCGGCCTTCGGGTCGGCGAAGAAGGCGTCGGGCTGCGGAGCGAAGGCCGAGTAGCCCAGACGGACCGGCAGGTTGGAGACGGCCTCGGTGGTCTCGATGGTGAAGGTGCGGTCGTCCACGACCTTCAGGCCGGACAGCGTCTCTGCCTTGGGGGCGCCGTCGCCCTCACAGGGGTCGAGGTCGTTGCCCGCGGCGTCCTCGGACTCACCGGTGCACTGCAGGTCGGCGAAGCCGGCGATCGGCTCGTAGAAGTAGCCACCCTGCTGGCCGTTGGGGCCGAACGCGGTGTAGTTCCAGGCGTCGACGAAGTTCTTGGCCAGCACGTCGGTGCCGTCGGAGAACTTGTAGCCCTCCTTGAGCTTGACCGTGAACAGCTTGTTGTCGGTCGTCTCGATGGACTCGGCGATGTCCATCTCGGGCGCCGCGGTGTCCACGTTGTAGTGGACGAGCTTGGAGGTCACGGCATCCAGGATGTTGCCGCCACACACCTCAGAGGTGTTGCCCGCGATGAGCGGGTTCTCCGGGGTGCAGCCACGGATGACGATCTCGCCGCCGGAACCGGCGGGGGCCGGGGCGGCGGTGCCGGACGGGGCGGCGGTGCCGCCGGCCGAGGTGGTCGGTGCAGGGCTCGTGCCGCAGGCCGTCGCCAGCAGCGCGAGCGTAGCGACGCCGGCGAGCCCGGCTGCACGCTTCGTGATGCGCATCTAAGAATCCTCCTGAGTGGGGAACGACGGGCGTGCTCGCCAGCCGCACGCGCGGGAGTTTATCCTCAATCGGCATGCCCATTGACGATTGGCACCGTAACGAAAGAGTGAAGGTTTCGG
>JAAZBK010000378.1 GCA_012513855.1 Acidimicrobiales bacterium | reverse complement strand
CGGCTCATCGCATCCTGGGGCTGAAGCAGGTCCCAAGGGTTGGGCTGTTCGCCCATTAAAGCGGTACGCGAGCTGGGTTTAGAACGTCGTGAGTCAGTTCGGTCCCTATCCTCTGCAGCCGGAAGGAACTTGAGAAAATCTGTCCCTAGTACGAGAGGACCGGGATGGACGCAGCTCTCGTGTGCCAGTTGTCCTGCCAAGGGCACTGCTGGTTAGCGACCTGCGGAAGGGATAAGCGCTGAAAGCATCTAAGTGCGAAGCCCATTTCTAGATGAGGTTCCTCACTGGGTTAACCAGGTAAGGCCCGTGATAGACCAACACGTTGATAGGCCGGAGGTGTAAGCGTGGTAACACGTTCAGCCGACCGGTACTAATCGGCCGAGGGCTTGGATTGACAAAGAAACTCGTGCTCGCTATGGAGTTATCAGAGGGTTGAGCGCCGCTCGGCGCTCCCCATTGACAACAGGTTTCGGTGGCTATCGCGTTTGGGTCACACCCGTTCCCATTCCGAACACGGAAGTTAAGCCAAACTGCGCCGATGGTACTTGGGTGGATTCGCCCTGGGAGAGTAGGTCGCCGCCGGATTTCTCGGAAGAGGCCCCGTTTCGACGGGGCCTCTTCTAGTTTTCACCTGCCACCCGCTGCTCCTCGTAGATGAAAGGCCGGCCTTCGATGGCCGGTAGGATCGACCTCATGCCTCCCGCCGACCGTTCCGCCCGTGGTGCCGATGGCGGCCGAGGATCACGACCGTCGGGCGGGGGATCATCGGGCGGCGGTTCGGGCCGGCCCCGCAAGCCCGGTGGACCCTCTCGAGGCGGACCGAAGGGCGACGGCGGCGGCCGTCGTTCCGGGGGCCCGGGGGCGGATCGTCGTGGGTCGCGAGGAGGCTCGGGTGGCGCGGGGGGTGCTCGTCGCACGGGTGGTGGGGCTTCGCGGCGCGACGACTCGGTCGACGAGCGCGGTCGCGACGTAGCCGGGCCGAAGCAGTGGGGGAGCCTGGGCCGACGTGGTGCTGGACGTCTCGGCGAGAGCCGCATCGACTCGCGCAACGCTGCCGGTGCCACCCCCAGAGACGAGCGCCCCGACCCCGGCAACCAGACCGTCCGGTGGGAGCGGGTCGAGGAGGCCGAGGTCCGCAAGGAGGCCTCGGGCGCGGTTGGGAGGGGCCGAGGTGCCGGGGCCCGTTCTGGTTCCGGACGAGGGCGACAGAACAAGGGCCGCTCGGCCGGCGACGGCGCTCCTCGGGTGGAGGCTGCGCTCGAGCCCAAGGAGCGACGGGGACGCGCGGCCCGGCCGGCCCGCAAGGGCACCGGCGGCGCCGATGCGCGCGACGAACTGGTGTCGGCGCTCGGTGCCACCCGCGGGGCCAAGGCCAACGAGAGGCTGCGCGACGCTGCGCACGCGTTCGAGCGGGAGCGCTACGAGGAGGCTCGCAAGCTCCTACGTCCGATCGCCGAGCTCGCCCCGCAGGCCACGGCCGTTCGTGAGCTGTTGGGGCTCACCTACTACCGGCTGGGCAAGTGGAACGAAGCTCTGAAGGAGTTGAGCGCGTTCCGCGAGATGAGCCGCTCCACCGAGCAACATCCGGTTCTGGCCGACTGCAACCGGGCCCTGAAGCGCCACGTCGAGGTCGAGGCGCTGTGGGACGAGCTGCGGGAGGCGTCGCCGTCGCCCGATCTGGTGGCCGAGGGTCGCATCGTGATGGCTGGATCTCTCGCCGATCGCAACAAGCTCCGCGAGGCAATCGCGCTGCTGGAGAAGAGCCAGCGTGGGGTGAAGCGCGCTCAGGTCCACCACCTCCGCCAGGCCTACGTGCTGGCCGATCTGTACGAACGGGGTGGTGACCTCACCCGGGCGCGCGAGCTGTTCCGCTGGGTGGTCGACCACGACGCAGGATTCGCCGACGCGGCGGAGCGGGCCGGGTCGCTCGCCTGAGCACCCGGACCGGCTCCGGCGGTCCGCCTCTGTCATCTCCCTCCGCTCTGTCACCTCCCCCGGGTAGGGTTCGTCCATCGGAGCCCCGGCTCCCGGACACCCACGACGGCACCTGCCGTCTCCACCCCCACCGGCCGTCCGGCACCGGAGGTACTCCCATGAACGTCGTCATCCTGCGCGGCACCCTGTCCAGCGACCCCGTGGAGCGGGTTCTGCCCTCGGGCACCTCGCTCGTCCAGTACGAGGTCACCACCCGCGTCGCCGAAGGTCCGGCGGCGTCGGTGCCGGTGGCCTGGTTCGACCCTCCGGCCGCAGCGAGCTCGTTCGCCGCGGGCGTCGAGGTGGTGGTCACCGGCCAGGTCCGTCGCCGGTTCTTCCGGGCCGGGGGCTCCACGGCCAGTCGCACCGAGGTGGTGGCCCACTCGGTGGTGCCGGCCGGCCAGAAGAAGAAGGCCGGGCGTGCCGTGGCCGCCGCCCTGGCTGGAGTGGCCTGACCTGCCGCGGCGGCGGTGGCGGGGCCGTGCCCGGAGTAGTTTTGGAGCTTTCGTACGCGTCGCCGATGATGGCGGCACGAACCGATCACGTCAGGGATGGGTAATCACCACATGAACCAGCAACAGCTCGAGAAGGTACGTAGCGGTCAGGGCTTCATCGCCGCGTTGGACCAGAGCGGTGGCAGCACGCCCAAGGCACTGAAGCTCTACGGGGTGGAGGAAGGTGAGTACAGCGGCGATGCCGAGATGTTCGACCTCATCCACCAGATGCGCAGCCGCATCATCACCAGCCCCAGCTTCGGAGGCGATCGGGTGCTCGGAGCGATTCTCTTCGAGCAGACGATGGACCGCCAGATCGAAGGGGTCGACACGGCCCAGTTCCTCTGGGAGCAGAAGCAGGTGGTTCCGTTCCTCAAGGTCGACAAGGGCCTTGAGGACGAGGCCAACGGCGTGCAGGTCATGAAGCCCATCGGCGGGCTGGCCGAGCTGCTGGAGCGCGCCACCGCCAAGGGCGTGTTCGGCACCAAGATGCGGTCGGTCATCAAGCTCGCCGATCCCGCCGGCGTGAAGGCGATCGTCGACCAGCAGTTCGAGGTCGGCAAGGAGATCATCGCGGCCGGCCTGGTTCCGATCCTCGAGCCCGAGATCGACATCCACAGCCCCCAGAAGGCCGAGGCCGAGGCGCTGCTCAAGGCGGCCACCCTCGAGGGGCTCAATTCCCTCGCAGCCGACCAGCTGGTGATGCTCAAGCTCACCCTGCCCGAGACCGACGGGTTCTACCAGGAGCTGGTCGACCACCCCAACGTGATCAGCGTCGTGGCCCTCTCCGGTGGCTACACCCGACAGGACGCCAACGACCGGCTGGCCCGCAACCCCGGCGTGATCGCCAGCTTCTCCCGAGCCCTCACCGAGGGCCTCAGCGCCAAGCAGTCCGACGACGAGTTCAACTCGGTCCTGGACTCCTCGGTCAAGGGCATCTACGAGGCGTCGATCGCCTGACCCCGGAGGTCTCGCCTGATCTTGCAGGCCTCGGCAGGTCCGAGGCAGCCGGAACAGATCTGAGGACCCGGCCCGCTCAGGGCCGGGTCCTCGCGCGTTCGGGTGCTGGCGCGTCCGGACCGCAACGCGGTGTCGGTAGCGGCGGAGCGTGGATGGTCAGCGAGCAGGGCTCAGTAGCGGGGGAGCACCTGGTCGACCGGGCCGCGCCGTACGGCGTCGCGCAGCCACGGTCCCACCAACCAGAGCACGCCGACCACCACCACCGGCAGGGCCAGGATCGGGAGGATCTCCCACCCGGGCACGTGCAGCCGGGAGGTGATCGCATCGAGGCTTCCCTGCCCGGGGGCCTTCCGCCTCACCTGCCCGAAGCGAGTCGCGGTGACCGGTAGCCAGCCGAGGGGCAGGGCCAGGAGTGCACCCAGGGTGGCCAGGACCACCCCCTCCAGGGAGCGTTGGCGGCTGATGCGCCCGGGAGCGGCCCCGGCGGCGATGGCCGCCCGGTGATCGTCGATGCTGTCGACCGAACGCAAGGCCAGGGTGATGGTGAGCACGAGGAGGCTGAGCGCACCCGCGACGACGGCGACCACGAGGAGCCAGCGCCTGAACCTCACCTCGCCCTGGTCCTGGTAGGTGGTGGTGGTCGACGGGTCCGATTCCATGGCTTCGCCATCGATGCTGATCTGACGTTCGACCTCGAACCACGCCTCGGCGGCGCCGGTGGGCCAGGAGGTCCGATCGGCGGCGGGGCCCACCGGTTGGCCGGTCCGGAGCGACTCTCGCAGGTCCGCCAGGCTCGGCTGGGCCTGAAGGGTCATTCCGCTGCTATTCCAGTTCGAACGCTCGAGGGCGGTGACGGCATAGGCCTCGACCTCCTCCTGGGGCAGCAGGAGCAGGTTGAGGGGTGGCCGGCCCACACCGATCCGGGTCAGCACGTCGCTCGGCACGAGGTAGTCGGCCTCGATCCACCGGGAGAGGTGCTGGGGCGTGCCGTCGGGAGCGGCGATCGCTTCCAGGGTCAGTTGGTCGACGTCGTCGTCGAGGGTGATGGTGCCGGGTGCTCCGCCCATGGCGATGGCGCCCCCGGTCCGGAGGTGGTCTGCAGCCCAGGCCGGGAGCTTGGATGCGGCGGCATCGGCATCGAGCGCCGCCACGATCTGCCAGGCCCCGTGGCCGTCGCCGAAGGCCACGAACGGCACCCTGATGACCGGGCCGGCTTGCGCCACCACCTGCTCGACGAGGACGTCGACCGCCGGCGACGTGAGATCGCCCCGGACGATGATGATCGGAACTTCGCCCACGAGGGAGGTCGATGCCTCCATCGGTCCCACCGGTTCGCCAGCGTCGCCGGAGACGCCAGCGCTGTCGGCCCCGTCGACGCTCGACGCCTCGTCCCAGAGGCGACGGTCCCGCGCGTTCTCGTCGTCGATGGAGGCCTTGGTGGTTAGCACGCCGACGGGCACGGCGAGGCAGATCGCCACGGCCGCGACCGCGGCCGAGCTCTGGGTGCGGTGCCGGGCGATCCCCCGAAGCGCGATCCGGGTGGTGCCTCTGACGTGCGTCGACAACCGACCCACCACCGCCACCAGGGTCGGAGCGAGGGCCACGAGTCCGAAGAGCATCGCCAGCACGGTGCCGAGCATCAGCAGCGGTGTGATGGTGACCAGCAGGTCGCCTGAACCATCGTCGCTCCCCACCCGCCTGACCAGCAGCGCCAGGCCCACGCCGCCGGCCGCCACCGCGGCCAGGCCGGTCAGCGGCACGTTGGTGGACACCGGTCCCACCGGGCGCCGTCCCGCCAGCGCGCTCAGCACCGGAATCCGGCTGGCCGAGCGAGCCGGCCACCAGGCCGCGAGGGTCCCGGCCAGCACTCCGAGGACGACGGACATGGCCACGCCCCCGACCGAGATGACGAAGCGGGCGTCGAGGATGTGCGTGTACGACTCCAGCAGCCCGCTGGAGCCCACGGCCCAGGCGCCGGTGAGGCCGAGGGCCAGCGCCGAGAGCGCGGCGATCAGGCCCGGGATGGCTCCCTGGAGCACGAGCGCGGCCCGGACCGTGGCCGGATCGGCGCCGGCGCTCGCGAGCAGGCCGACGCTGCGAAGCTGTCGCCGCGACGCGATGGCGAAGGCCGCAGAGGCGACGATGGCGACCATGGCCGTGAGGGCGCCGGCGGCGATGGCGAGCCCCGGCACCAGGATGTCCGACACGGCGTCGAGCCCTACGACCCGCACAGGCACGTTGTTCTCTCGCATCTGGACGGCGGTGTCGATCACGTCGGTTCCGTCGGGCAGCCAGATGAAGCTGTCGGTGCGCGGTTGGAGCTCGCGAGAGTAGAGGTAGACGTCGCCGTCTCCGTCGTCCAAGGACGAGAGATCGCCCAGGACCACGTGGTCGTAGCCGGAGGGGACGCTGGTCCAGTACGACTCGGGCACGGCGCCCAACACGGCCAGGTCCTGGGTGGTCTCGTCGCGGGCGTAGCCGATGCCCGTGACGGTGAACGAGCGTTCGTCGCGGCCCGACTCGATGGTGTCGCCCACCGACCAGCCCCCGAGGTCGGCGAGCGTCCGGGTGAGGAACACGTCGGTCTCGCCCTCGGGCCGGCTACCCGACTCGACGTCGAACCGGAAGTCGAAGAGATCAGGTGATGGGGCACTGGTGGTCTCGACCCCCACCAGCACCGGTCCCGCACCATCGGCTCGTTGGCCTGCGGTGGAGAACCAGTCGGCAGACGAGGTCGTGGTGAGCACCTCGGAGCCGGCCGGTAGGGCGGCTGCAAGCCGCTGGTCGCTGGACCGGTACGACGGATAGCCGGAGCTGTCGGGGTCGGTCATGTAGTCGGACCATTGGTCGTGGTGCAGATCGCTGCCGTAGTTCCGCAGCGAGTCCTTGCGTTCGAAGTGCGCCTGAGAGGTCGACACCGCGCTGAAGGCGACCATCGAGGCCAGCACCGGCACCATGATCATGAGCACCACCAGGGCGTGGCGCCAGGGGTGGCGGCGGACCTCCCTCCGTGCCAGGCGGAGGGCGAGAGACCATCGGGCCCACCGGGATCGCTCCGTGCGGTCGAGGTCGTGCCTCATCGCAGAGCTGCTCCCGACTCGTCCCCGGCCTCGTCCACGTCGTCGTCGATCCAGGGGCTCGGCCCGGATCGCGCCGATCCGGAGCGCAGCGGGGCCACGTTGTCGTGGCCGGCCGAACTGGTGTCGGAGACCTTCTCCCCGTCGCGGAGGGTCACCACCCGGTCGGCGTAGGCCGCCACCCGGGGCTCGTGGGTCACCACCACCACCGCAGCGCCGTCGGCGGCGAGGTCGGAGAAGAGGTCCATGATCATGTCGCCGGTCCGGGTGTCGAGGGCGCCGGTGGGTTCGTCGGCCAGCACGACCTTCCGGGGCACCGCCACGGCCCGGGCGATGGCGACCCTCTGCTGCTGACCGCCCGACAGGTCGTCGGGGTACCGGTCGAACGGGGGCTCTATGCCCACCCTCTCCAGCGCGGCCTCGGCGATGCTCCGCGCCTTGCGGATGCTCAGCCCGTCCAGCTCCAGCGGGAGGGTCACGTTCTCCACCGCGGTGAGCGTGGGGAGCAGGTTGTACTGCTGGAACACCACCCCCACGTCGGTGCGGCGGAGACGGGCGAGCCCGGCGGCGTCGAGCGAGCCCAGCGCGTGACCGGCGATCTGGACCGAGCCGGAGCTGGCCGTGACCATGCCCGCGGCCAGGTGCAGGAGCGTCGACTTCCCCGACCCGCTCGGCCCCATGATCGCCGTTATCGACGACGGGGCGATGGTGAGATCGATGCTCCGGACCGCAGCCACCTCCACTAGGCCGTGTCGGTAGGTCTTGGAGGCCCCTCGGAACTCGAGGATCGGGGTGGTCATGGTTTCCGCCTTTCGGGATTGGAGACGATCGCTTCTTCGCAGTGGTCGAGCCATCGGAGGTCGGCCTCGTGACGGGCGGCGATGGCCTCGCCCATGAGGTCCGCCGCCATCAGGGCCAGCGAGTGGGTGGGGTCTGCAGCTCCATCGCCGGGTTGTGCCGCCCGGGCCGCCCGACTGCGGGAGCGGCGATGGGCCTGGGCCACGCGGTAGAGCTCGGCGCGTTGTCGGTCGATCACGGCCAGCGCTTCGCCGGACGAGCGGCCGAACGCCATGAGCACCTTCACCAGCAGCTCGTCGCGCGGGGGAGCGGTGTCGAAGCCTGCTTCGTCGAACCAGTCCTCCAGCTCCGCCTTGCCGGCCGGGGTTATCTGCCACAGGTGCCGGTCGCGGCCGGTCGGGCTCGGCTCGGGTCCGCTCTCCGACGACTCCATCGGGGCGACCAGGCCTTCGGCCTGCAGGCGGTCGAGCGTGGTGTACACCTGCCCGACGTTGAGGGTCCACACCCCGCCGGTGCGGGCCTCGAACGCCGCCTTCAGTCCGTACCCGTGCGCAGACCCCTCCGCCAGCAACGACAGGAGTCCCATCCGCACCGACATGGTTATGGAGTATGCATACTCGGTAAGTGAGTGTCAACGGGCGGGACGGACGGGCGCCCAGCCGGCCGATGCCGGACATGTCGGCGCCGGTGTGGATAGGGTGCGATCAGGTCCCCTGGAACGGACCCAGGGGACAACAGAGATGGGAGGCAACGTGGCCGACCTGGACCAAGTGGGCGAGACCGTCGACGATGCGGTGGTCGAGCTGGACAGGGTGATCATCCGCTTCGCCGGCGACTCCGGCGACGGGATGCAGCTCACCGGAGACCGCTTCACCGCCGCGAGCGCGGTCTTCGGCAACGACCTGTCGACCCTGCCGGAGTACCCGGCTGAGATCCGTGCCCCCGCCGGGACGCTGGCCGGCGTCTCGGCCTTCCAGGTGCACATCTCCGACCACGAGATCACCACGCCCGGAGACTCGCCCAACGTGTTGGTGGCGATGAACCCGGCGGCCCTGCGCTCGGAGCTGCACCGCCTCGAGGACGGGGGCACGGTGATCGTGAACACCGACGCCTTCGAGGAGCGCAACCTCACCAAGGCGGGCTACCGCTCCGATCCCCTCGCCGACGGCTCGCTCGACCGGTACAAGGTGTACGAGGTGCCCATGACCTCGCTCACCAAGGACGCGGTGGCGAGCCTCGGCGTCAAGCCCCGCGACGCGGAGCGATCGAAGAACTTCTTCGCGCTCGGGCTGATCAGCTGGATGTACACCCGGCCCGACGGTCCCACCATGACCTGGATCGACGAGAAGTTCGGCAAGACCCCGAACGTGGCCGCCGCCAACCGGACGGCCTTCCGGGCCGGCCACGCGTTCGGGGAGACGGCCGAGCTCTTCGAATCCTCCTACTCGGTGCGTCCGGCCGCCCAGCCCGCCGGTACCTACACCAACATCACCGGCAACACCGCCCTCGCCTGGGGGCTGGTGGCCGCCGGCCAGCTGTCGAAGCTCCCGGTGTTCCTGGGCAGCTACCCGATCACCCCGGCCTCCGACATCCTCCACGAGCTGTCGAAGCACAAGAACTTCGGCATCCGGACCCTGCAGGCCGAGGACGAGATCGCCGGCATCGGCTCAGCCCTCGGGGCATCGTTCGGTGGCCACCTCGGCGTCACCACCACGAGCGGACCGGGCGTCGCCCTCAAGTCCGAGACCATGGGCCTGGCGGTCGGCCTCGAGCTTCCCCTGTTGATCATCGACGTCCAGCGCGGCGGTCCCTCCACCGGCCTCCCCACCAAGACCGAGCAGTCAGACCTGCTGCAGGCCATGTACGGGCGCCACGGGGAGTCGCCCATCCCGATCGTGGCGGCCTACACCCCGTCGGACTGCTTCCACGCCGCCATCGAGGCGGCCCGCATCGCGCTCAAGTACCGGACCCCGGTGATCCTGCTGTCCGACGGCTACCTGGCCAACGGATCCGAGCCCTGGTTGCTCCCCGACGTCGACTCGCTGCCCGACATCAGCGTGGAGTTCACCACCGAGCCGAACCACACCGACGCCGACGG